>JAUXYM010000093.1 GCA_030694365.1 Nevskia sp.
GTCATGCCCGCGCAGGCGGGCATCCAGTTTCGGCCGTAGCGCGCCGCATCAGAACTGGATTCCCGCCTGCGCGGGAATGACGAGTGTTTTGTAAGGATTTGAAGGAAAAATGCTCTAGTCACGAGCAGTGCTCGCGCATCGCAAAACCCGAAATTCGCGAGAGTCGGAATCCGCCTTTTCGGCTATTCCGACCTGCGAGGTTTCACAGAGCCGCCCGCGATTGCAGTGCTTTGAGCTGTGGCAAGACAGTTGACGGGTTTTCTCGCGATGCTTCCGCGATAAGCCAGGATCGAAAAGCTGCAACTTCGGCTCGCTTCATCGCCGTGTTCGATACGGCTGCGTAGTAGGCCATGTCCAGGGGCATGGCAATCTGGAAAGCGACGGCAAGCTTTTGATCGGCCAGCTCTGCGGCGGCAAGCCGGGTTGCTGCCAGGACCACGCCGAGGCCATCGGTCGCTGCCTCCAGTGCGAGCCGGGAGTGGTCGAACCGGACCCCATGCCGAGGATCGATGTCGGTGATGCCGGCCAGCTTCAACCAGCGCGCCCAGATCGAGCGGGAGCGGTCGGCGTTGCGGCCATCGCCATGCAGCAGGGTTTGATGGCCGAGGTCCGACAGAATCAGCAGTGGCGGCGGCCCGGCGATCAGCCGCGGATGACACATTGGCAGCACTTCGACCGCGAAAAGCAGGTCGACCAGCTCTCCAGACGGCTTGTCGTCGCTGAAACGGATATCGATATCGATGTCCGGGAGATGCCCTTCCGAGCGCCTGGTCGGATTAATCGGCAAGCCGCCGACGATCAGCTCGCCGCTAGCGACGACGCGGACATCGATCTCCGGGTGCGCCTGCAGAAATCCTTGCAGGCGCGGCATCAGCCAGCGTGAAACAAAGGTCGGGGTGCCGCCGATGGTCAGCAGCGGGGTTTGCCCGTAGCGCCTCAACTCGGAGACTGCCTGCCCAAGCATCTCGAAACCCTGCTGGAAATGCGGCAGCACCGCCAGCGCCACGTCGGTGAGCTCGATGCCACGGTTACGTCGCTCGAACAGCACGAAGCCAAGTTGCTGCTCGAGCAGCTTGATCTGGTGACTGACCGCTGCCGGCGTCACGAACAGCTCGTCGGCAGCCTTCCGGAAGCTCTGGTGTCGCGCGACGGCCTCAAAGGCACGGAGGGCGTTCAGCGGAGGAAGACGTGGACTGGTCATTGCTGATCCGAGCTTTGATCGACGGAACCGGCTATTGCGGGAGCGCATCGCTTAGTTGGAACTGACCACACCAGACCGGTGTTTCGGCAGTTCCAGACACCCTCAATGCCAAGCTTCCTGCCAGGCCGCGGCGGCTAGTTGATGGCATCGACGACGACCCTACGTTGCCGCATAAGCCATTGCCACCGTTGAGATTTTCTAACCGGGCAGGTGAATAAATCTAGGTTGTTGCAATGCAGCATACCACGTATAAATTGGCCTACACCACTCCCCCGGAGGCTCTGCATGGATACCTTCACAGCGTTCGTCGAAACCCTTGTTCTCGGTGCCAGCATCGTGGCGCTCGCGTCAACTGCGGCCTTTACCGTGTTCGACGCGGTCACCGATACCCGGATCGCCGAGTCGGTGCGCGCCAACATCCTCGGCGTCACCGGCATGCCTCGTCATGTGCTTGCGGCGATGTTCCGTCGCGATGGCTTGTTCGGCCGCGATTCTCAGCTCACGCCTGCCGAGCAGGCCGTGGTCCAGGCCGCGTTGCCCAGGATTGCCGGTCTGAAGCCCCTCGCCATCGCCAGCTCCGAAACGCCGCTACTCGTCGCACTGGCCGACTACGTGTCGACCTTGGCTGTCGCTGGGACTGCAGTCAGTGAACGGCGGTGCCTGGAGACCGCCGGCCTGAGCGAGGCCGCGATCAATGAGGCCGCCACCGTCGTCGACAACGTCCTCGTCGTGTTTCAGCCGAAACGGCAGGCTGTGGTGGCCGAACCGCCCGCGCCGGCCGCGATGATCCACTACCAACGGGCTGCCTAGCGTATCTCAGGTCGGGACAGCATCGACCGTATTGCAAGCCGTGCACAACGTCTCCTCCAGAAAGGCTTCGCGCCTTTCTCGCACCTTGCCCCCTGCTTCAGGGGGCTTTTTTGGGGTCATGCTGCGACGAGACTAGGTGCCCAATCTGGGCCGCTCAGGAATAAATAATCTGGCCGGAGTATGTCTACTGGCTATTCCGACCTGCGAGGTCTACGTAGACCGGGCGCTATTCAGCGTCGGACATCAGCGCCGCCAGCGCCTGTGTATCGCCGGTCTCGAGCAGGTTCATCGCGTGGGCACGCAGCGCCCGCACGTCGGATTCGATGATGATCCGCTTCACTTCCAGCACGCTGGCCGGGTGCATCGAGAACTCGGTGAGCCCCAAGCCGAGCAGCAGCCGCGTGTAGCGTGGATCGCCGGCCATTTCGCCGCACATCGCCACCGGAATCCGGCTGCGGTCACCGGCTTCGATGGTCATCCGGATCAGCCGCAGCACGGCCGGATGCAGCGGGTCGTACAGGTAGTTGACCTCGTCATCGACGCGGTCGATCGCCAGGGTGTACTGGATCAGATCGTTGGTGCCGATCGAGAAGAAACTGCACTGCTTGGCCAGCCACTGCGCTGCCAGCGCGGCCGCCGGTACTTCGATCATCGCGCCGACCGGCACGTACTTCGCCATCACTGCACCCTCGCGTTCCAGCTGATCGCGAGTCGCGTCGATGAAAGCCTTCGCCTGGCGGTATTCGGCGACGCTGGAAATCATCGGCAGCATGATCTGCACGTCGCCATGCGCCGAGGCCCGCAGCAGCGCCCGCACCTGGGTGCGGAACAGCTCCGGCTCCTTCAGGCACAGGCGGATCGCGCGCAGGCCCAGCGCCGGATTGTTCGGCGTCGGGCCGGAACGGGCGCCGGAATCGACCTGCTTGTCGGCACCGAGATCGAGGGTACGGATGGTGATCGGCCCTTTCACCGAAGCGATGACGCGGGTGTAGGCCTGGTATTGCTCGTCCTCGGTCGGCAGCCCTTGCCGGTTCATGTAGAGGAATTCGGTGCGATACAGGCCGACGCCTTCGGCACCGAGATCGGCCGCGTGGGTCGCGTCCTCGCTGAGTTCGATATTGGCCAGCAGCCGGATCTTGACGCCGTCGCGCGAGATCGCCGGCTTGTCGCGCAGGCCGGACAGCGAGGCGCGGCGCGCCAGTTGGCCGGCACGCTTGGTCCGGAAGAAGCTCAGTGCCTGTTCGTCGGGATCGGCCAGCGCGTGGCCGAGATCGCCGTCGACGATCACCGCTTCGCCGTCCTTGAACAGGCGTCGTGCGCCGTGCAGGCCGACGATCGCCGGAATCGAGTACGAGCGCGCCAGAATCGCCGTGTGCGACAGCGGGCCGCCGTATTCGGTGATGAACGCGGCGGCACCGGCCTGGGCGAGCAGGATGATGTCGGCTGGCGTGATGTCGTCGGCGACGATGATGTTCGGCTCTGCCGGTGCTTCGGCGGCTCCGCCGACCGGCAGGCTGCGTTCCTGCTTGAGCAGGATGCGCAGGATGCGCGCCGACACATTCTGGACGTCGTCCTTGCGCGAACGCAGATAGGCGTCATCCATCTGCTCGAATACCGCGACCAGGACATCGCGCTGCCGCTTCAGCGCCGCTTCGGCATTGATGCGGCTACTGCGGATGGTCGCCACCACGGCTTCGGTCAGCGAGCGGTCATCCATCATCAGCAGATGGGTGTCGATGAACGCGGCAATCTCGCTCTGCGCACCACCGAGGCCAGACGGCACCTGGGCGCGCACCTGTTCGAGTTGCTCCTTGGCGCGCGCCTGAGCGGCGCAGAAGCGCCTCTCCTCGGCTTCGACATCGGCCTCGGCGAGCGTGTATTCGGGGATTTCGAGATCGCCGCCCGACAGCTTCTGGACGCGGCCGATGGCGATGCCGCGCGAAACCCCGATGCCGTTGAGCCAGAGACTCATGAAAGCAGTGTCCAGTGGTTAGTGGCCAGTGGCCGGTGAAAGGCAGACGCAAAGACCGGCAGCCGCCAAATGCGGCTTTTACGAACCACGAGCCACTGACCACGAGCCACTGCGTTCACGCTTCCTCGTCGAAGCGGTTGGCGATCAGTGCCGCCAACGCTTCGAGCGCCTCGATGGCGTCGTCTCCGATGGCGGACAGCTTGATCGCGCTACCTTGCGCGGCAGCCAGCATCATCACGCCCATGATGCTTTTTCCGCTGACGGTCTTGTCGCCCTTGGCGACCTTGATCTCGGACTGGTACTTCGCCGCCAGGGTCACCAGCTTGGCGGCGGCGCGCGCGTGCAGGCCCAGACGGTTGATGATGGTGACGGTCTTTTCGGAGCTGACGCTCATGACTTCGGTTCCTGATTCGGGACAGGCGACGGTCGCGGGCAGACCACGACGCCGCGCTGACCGCCTTCGACGGCGGCGCGACACATCGCGGCCAGATCGAACTGCGGGTAGTTGAAGATCTTCACCAGCATCGGCAGGTTGATGCCGGCGACCAATTCGCTATTCGGCGCTTCGGACAGCCGGCTGGCGATGTTGCTGGGTGTGGCGCCGTAGACGTCGGTCAGCAACAGCACCCCGGCACCGGAATCCAGCCGCTCGATCATCCGCCGGCCCTGCAGCAGCAGCACGTCGGTGGCTTGCACGCGGCGCACTTCCAGCACATCGGCCGACAGCGGCAGCGGGCCGATCATCTCCTGCATCGTTTCCAGCAAGTGATGGCCGAGCTTGCCGTGGGTGACCAGCAACAAGCCGACGGTCATGGTGTGCGCCTCATCCATTCAGCTCTCGATGTTTGACCACCACCTGCTCGAAGCGGCCCTCGAAGGCCTGGCCCAGGCGCTCGGCCAGATAGACCGAGCGATGCTGGCCGCCGGTGCAGCCGATCGCCACCGTGACATAGGGGCGATCCTGAGCCTCGAACGCCGGCAGCCAGCGCTCCAGATAGCTGCGGGTATCGTCGAGAAACTGGCTGACCAGGGTCTGGCTCTTGAAGTAATCGACTACCGGCGCGTCACGGCCGGTCAGCGCGCGCAGGTCCGGCACCCAGTGCGGATTCGGCAGCACCCGGGCATCGAAGACGAAATCGGCACCTTCCGGGCCACCGTTCTTGAAGCCGAACGACAAGAACAGCACGGACAAACCATGGGTGCCCGGTTCCGGCAGCCGCGCACCAACGGCGGCGCGCAGCTCGTAGAGATTGAGATGGGTGGTGTCGAGCGGCACGTCGGCGAGATCGGCGATCGGCTTGAGCAGCCGCCGTTCGAGCCGGATCGCATCGAGCAGCGACACTTCCGGGTTCGACAGTGGATGCCGGCGCCGGGTCTCGTTGTAGCGGCGCAGGATGACGCTGTCGTCGGCGGTCAGGAACAGCACGTGAACGTCGATCGCCTGGCCGCGCAGCGAATCCAGCACGGCCGGAAAGCGCTCGATTTCCAGCGGATCGCAGCGGGCATCGATGCCCAGCGCCAGCTTGCGGTAGCGCGGCCCGGGGTTGTCGACCGCGTGGGTCAGCAGCGGCTGCAGCAGATCGAGCGGGATGTTGTCGATGCAGTAATAGCCACGATCCTCGTACTGCTTGAGGGCCACGGTCTTGCCGGCACCGGAGAGTCCACTGACGATGACCAGGCGCATGCGTTCGGCTCAGAGAGGTTCGGTGACGATGCGCTGCGCCTGCCGCTCGACCAAGTCGGCGCAGGCGTCGTAACCCGCCAGGCGCAGCCGGTGATCGCGGCAGGCGGCCTCGACCAGCACCGCCAGGTTGTGTCCGACTCGTCGCGGCAGCGCGACGGTCGATACCGCGATCCCATGCACCGGGGTCAGCGTGCGGCGACCGCACAGGCGCTCCTCGGGCGAGGCGGCATCGGTGGCATCGAGATCGATCACCAGATCGAGATTCGCTTCCGCCGCCAAGGCCTCGTCACCGTACAGCCGGCGCAGGTTCAGGATGCCGAGGCCGCGTACCTCGATGAAGCTTTCCAGCAGCGGCGGACAGCGGCCGATCAGCCGGTGGCCGTCTTGGCCGTCCTCCAGGTGCAGGTCGATGGCGTCATCGGCGATCAGGCGGTGACCGCGGGAGACCAGCTCCAGCCCGAGTTCGCTCTTGCCGGCGCCACTCGCGCCCTTCAGCCAGACGCCAAGACCATCGACCGACACCAATACGCCGTGCACGGTCAGCGGTGACGGGGCTGAATGGGCGCTACTCACGGGCGCGGGCGCTTGTGTCGCAGGGTCTCAGGCGCTCAGCAGCGCGTAGACCGCTGCATCGTCCTTCGCCGCGTGTACCTGGGCACAGAAGTCGTCTTCGGAAAATTTTTCGGCGATCGCTGCCAGATGCTGCAGATGTTCGCCGGTGGCGTTCTGCGGCACCAGCAGGCCGAACACCAGATCGACCGGCTGGCCGTCATGGGTGTCGTAATCGATCGGGTGCTTCAGGCGCACGAAGGCGCCCACGCTGGTCGACACGCCGGCCATGCGGCCATGCGGAATGGCCACGCCGTGGCCTAAGCCGGTGGAACCGAGTTTCTCGCGGCCGGCGAGGCTGGCGAGGATGTCTGCCGGCGCGACGCTGGGCGCGCCCAGCGCCAGCAGACGAGCGATCTCTTCCAGCGCGCGCTTCTTGCTGGTCACCGCGACACCGACGGCGACCCGGCCTGGATTGAGAATTTCGGCAAGTTTCATGAGATTTCCGGAGTCGTGAGTTATTGAGTCGGCATCAAGATATTGAACGCAGGCACTC
>JAUXYM010000099.1 GCA_030694365.1 Nevskia sp.
CTTCAAATCCTTACAAAACACTCGTCATTCCCGCGCAGGCGGGAATCCAGTTCTGATGCAGCGCTCAAGGCCCAAACTGGATCCCCGCCTGCGCGGGGATGACGGAACTACATGTGTTCATTTAACTTGAAAATGCACTAGGCCGTGTTAACAATTACTTCAGCCAGATCAAGATGCAGCGGCAGGTAATCATGGCGGCGAAGTGTGCAGCGAGTTTTTCGTATCGCGTGGCAACGCGGCGGAACTGTTTTAGCTGATTGAAGTGGCGTTCGATCAGATTGCGAGATTGGTAGCGATGGCGATCATAGGGCCGAGGATTCTTGCGGTGGGAACGAGGCGGAATGATGGCCTCCGCTTTTTGCGATTGAATCCGTTCGACCAACGCGTCGGCGTCGTAGCCCTTGTCAGCCATCACCGCACCGGCGCTGGGCGCTTTGTCGAGCAGGGCCGGGGCTTGGGTAATGTCCGCTTGCTCGGAGCCCGTGAGCGTGAAGCCAATGGGATTTCCGAGCGCATCGACGATCCCGTGGATTTTGGTGCCGAATCCGCCCCGAGAACGACCCAGAGCCTGTGGGCCGTGTTTTTTTAGCGCCTGCGGCATGGTGGTGCGCGCGAATGGCGGTGCTGTCGATCATCACTTCTTCCAAGTCCCGGTCGCCGCTAACCGCTTGGAACAGGCTCTCCCAGACCCCCGCCTTGGCCCATCGCGCAAAGCGCGTGAACGTGGTGTGCCAGTTGCCCAAGTCCGGGGCAGGTCACGCCAGGGACCGCCAACCCGCCCAATCCAGAGCACCGCTTCCAGAAACAATCGATTGTCTTTGGCCTTGGCCCCTCGATCCCCCGCCTTCCCCGGCAGCAAATCCTTGATCCGATCCCACTGCTCGTCCCGAATGATTCGACGGTCCATCAGTCCAACTCCATCAATGAGTCGGGGAAATAGTCTAATGTCAATTGTTAACACGGCCTAATCAATTACTGATGCCGGTCTTGTGGTGGGGGCGGTGATTCGGCCTGATGTAAATTATAAGTTGATGAGCCGAAGAGTGTTCACCGCTTGAACCGGCCGAAACTGCAGATTTTCTCGAGTTGACCGCCCTCTGAGTGCCCCGTTGTCGTGCGTTCGCACAGGCAATGCAGCCTATCGCACGAACATTGTGCGGGCGCTTCGGACCCAGTGCGATCAGCTGTCGTGCCGCATCGCACGACCTTTCTCTCGCTGCCAGTCCCGATCCTTCTCGGTGGTGCGCTTGTCGTGCAGTTTCTTGCCTTTGGCGAGGCCGATGTTCAGCTTGGCGCGGCCATGGGTCCAGTGCAGGTCCAAGGGCACGATGGTGTAACCGGAACGTTCGACCTTGCCACGTAGCAGGTCAATCTGCCGCCGAGACAACAGCAGCTTGCGAGTGCGCGTGGCATCCGGCACGACATGCGTGGAGGCCGACAGCAGCGGATTGAAATGGGCACCGAGCAGCCAGGCCTCGCCGTTCTTCATGATCACGTAGGCTTCAGTGATCTGGGCCTTGCCAACTCTCAGGCTTTTGACTTCCCAGCCCATCAGGACGATGCCGGCCTCGAAGCTGTCTTCGATGAAGTATTCGAAGCGGGCTCGCCGATTCTGGGCAATCTCGCGGTCCGCCGGTGCTTCCTTCTGCTTGCCGCTGCGCTTGGGCTGATTCATCGTCGGATTATAGAAGCCTGGGGGAATAGGCCGTTGACGGAGGACAGGTGAAGATCGAAGTGCTGAGTCATGAAGTTCGCGGAATCCGGCGAGTCACGCTTGAGCTGCCCTCGTCAGCGACGATCGGCAGCGCGCTGGCGGCCGCTGGCCTGGGCCGCGACTGCGACGCGAGAGTGGGCATCTTCGGCCGCCTTTGCGGTGTCGATGAAGCGATCACCGAAGGGGCCAGAGTCGAGGTCTACAGAGCTTTGCTGGCCGATCCGAAACAGATCCGCCGTCAGCGGGCCCGGATCCGGCACCCTCAGGCCTGATTGAAACCGGCGCTTATTTCTTGTCCTTATTCTTTTCCGCTTCGTCGGAAGGGTCAGCAGCCTTCGGATCCAGCGGCGCTGCTTCGGCGGCATCGCTATGCTGCTCGCGCGAGATGCGGTCTACTTCTTCGCTGTCAGCCACCTTGCCGGTGTTGGCGGCGATCTGCACGCCCTCCATGCGGGTCAGTTTTTCAGCCTCGAAGAACAGGCTGATCGTGCGGCTGGATACCTTGCCGCGTGGGTCCTTGTAGTAGCCGAAGTAATCCCAGCGATCCGAGCGGAACGGTGAGGAAGCGATCGGTGTGCCGAGCAGGAATTTCACCTGCTCGCGGGTCTGGCCGACCTTGAGCAGATCGAACTGCTTCTGCTCGATGACGTTGCCCTGACGTGTCGGCAGCTTGTAGACGATTGCACAGCCGGAGAGACTGAATGCCAGGACGGAAAGCAGGATCAGACGCATGGGCAGGGTATTGAGGTTGTGACTCGAAAACGAGGTGCGATAATAGCGCAAGCTCCGTTTCGTCACTCCCGCCTGAAGGAAAACTCATGGAATCGCAGGATCTCCGCAATGCGGGATTGAAGGTGACGCTGCCGCGTCTGAAGATCATCGAGATGCTCGAGCACAGCCCGACGCGTCATCTGTCGGCTGAAGAAATCTATCGGCGCCTGATGGATGGTGGCGAAGACATCGGTCTGGCCACGGTTTACCGCGTGCTGACCCAGTTTGAAGCTGCCGGCCTGGTCACCCGCCACCATTTCGAAGGTGGCCACGCCGTGTTCGAACTGGAGCGCGGCCACCATCACGATCACATCGTCTGCATGCAGTGCGGACGGGTCGACGAGTTTGAAGACGAGATCATCGAAAAGCGCCAGCGGGAAAAGGCCGAATCGCTGGGCTTCAAGCTGGTCGAGCACAATCTGATCATGTACGGCGAGTGCCAGAAGAAGGACTGCCCGCACCTCAAGCAGAACTCACATCGTCGGCTCTGAACGATTTTCAGCGGTCTGCGGCGGCCCGCGCCAGCAGTTCCTGCGCCAGGTTGACGGTGCTGCCGCTGCTGCCATCACCGCCGAGCATCCGCGACAACTCGCCGACTCGCGCCGCTGCGTCCAGCCGCTGCACGCGGGTGAAGGTCTGGCCGTCCTGCACGGCTTTGGCGATCCCGAAATGATCGAGGCCGCGTGCCGCGACCTGCGCCAGATGGGTCACGCAAAACACCTGACGTCGCGCGCCCAGCGCCCTCAGCTGCCGGCCGACGACATCGGCGGTGACGCCACCAATGCCGGCATCCACTTCGTCGAAGATCTGGGTGGCCGCGCCGGCTTCTGATAGCAGGCTGACCTGCAGCGCCAGGCTGATTCTGGACAACTCGCCGCCCGATGCGACCTTGGACATCGGCCGCGGCGGCTGGCCGGGGTTGGCCGAGAAATCGAAGCGCACCAGATCGACGCCATGCGCAGTCGGCTTGTCGCGGCCCAGGGGCTCGACGGCGACCACGAACTCGGCGTTCGGCATGCCGAGTTCGCGCACTCTGGCGGTTACCGCTTTCGCCAACGCACTGGCGGCCTTGTGGCGCGCAGCGGTCAGCGTCGCGGCGCTGGCGGTGTAGGACGCCAGTGCGGTCTTGCGTTGTGCTTCAAGGCGGCCCAGCGCCGCGCCGGCATCTTCCAGCGTCGCCAGTTCCGATTGCAGGGCCTGATGCCGAGCCGGCAATTCCTCCGCGCGCAGGCGATGCTTGCGGGCCAGGTCATGGATCGCGGTCAGGCGGTTTTCAACGATCGCGAGACGCTCCGGATCGAGGTCAAGACGGTCGATCAGCCGGCGCAATGAATCCGCTGCTTCACGGACCTGCGCCTGGGCGCCGGACGTCAGCGCTTCCGCTTCGGCAAAGCCTTCGTGCAGCGGAATCAGGCCGTGCAACGCCGATAGCGCGCTCGACAATTGGTCGTAGACGCTGACCTCGCCGCCGTACAGCTGTTGCTGGGCACCGTGACCTTCGTCGAGCAGGCGTCCGGCGTTGGCGAGGCGACGATGTTCAGCGTCGAGCGCCGGCAGTTCGTCGGCATTCAGGCCCAGCGCATCGAGTTCCTGCAACTGGAAGCGCAGGTATTCGAGTTGCGCCGGGTCGCGGCTCTGAGCATTGCGCAGTTGCTCGATATCACGCTCGACGCGTTGCAGGACTTGCGCGGCTGCAGCCACCGCCGCCAGCGGCTCGGCATGGCGGCCGGCGTCGTCGAGCGCCTGACGCTGGGCTTCACTGAGCAACAAGCTGCGGCTATCGCCCTGGCCGAAAATCTCCACCAGCCGCTCGCCAAGCTCGCGCAGTTCGCTGGCGCTGATCGGGCTGCCGTTGACGAACGCACGGGTGCGTCCTTCGGCGTGGACGATGCGGCGGATCGTGCAGTCGTCGCTGCCGGCGTCCAGCAATTCCCGTTCGGCGAGCCAGGCGGCGGCTTCGGCGCAATCATTGACCGAGAACTCGGCTGATACTTCAGCCCGATCAGTGCCAGCGCGGACCAGGGTGGCGTCGGCGCGTAGGCCGATGACCAGGCCGAGCGCGTCGATCAGGATCGATTTGCCGGCACCGGTCTCGCCGGTCAGCACCGTGAAGCCGGTCGACCAGTCGAGGCTCAAGCTCTCGATGATCGCGAGATTGCGGATATGCAGGCTGCGCAGCATGGTTACTTCTATGGCTACTTTTTATGGGGAATGCCGACCGGCGTGCGGCCCCAGTCGAGCTTGTCGCGCAGCAGCTCGAAATAGCTGTAGCTGCGCGGATGAATCAGCATCAGGTCGGTTGGCGAGCGGCGAATCTCGACGGCGTCGGACGGGTTCAGTGAGGTGCCGATCTGGCCATCGCAGGTCATCGTCGCGCCGGTTTCGTTGGCACCGAGCACGATGCGTACGGTCCGCGAAGCGGGCACCACGATCGGGCGATCGCTCAGCGTATGCGGGCAGATCGGCACCAGCGCCAGCGCGGCGAGTGCCGGGTGAACCACCGGGCCACCGCCCGACAAGGCATAAGCCGTCGAGCCGGTCGCCGTCGACACGATGAAGCCGTCGGCGCGGTGCTGGCTGATGAACTCCCAGCCGCTGCCGTCGCCGACGTCACTGGCCAGATAGGTCGCGAACTCGACCATGCGGATCGCCGCCTGATTGCGGATCACGACATCGTTGACCGCCAGCCAGGGCAGGCTCAGGCCACCGTCGGCGCGACGCACGCGGGCTTCGAGCACCAGCCGCGACTCGCGGATGTACTCGCCGCGAAACAGCGCTTCGAGGGTCGCCGCCATGTCTTCCGGCCGCACGTCGACCAGAAAGCCGAGCCGGCCCTGATTGACGCCGAGGATCGGCACGCCGGAGTTGACCAGGCTGCGGCCGGCATCGAGCAAGGTGCCGTCACCGCCGATCACCACGATCAGCTGGCAGCGCTTCGCGAGTTCTTCGCGGCTGGCGGTATCGATACCGCTGTTGGCCGGCAGCAGGCGCGCAGTCTCGGTTTCGACCAGCACTTCACGGCGATGCTGACGCAGCAGCGCACAAAGCTGGCGCAGGGTGCCGGTAACGCGCTCGTCTCGGCGTTTGCCGATCACGCCGACGGTCTGGAAAAGGCTGGGGGACACGAAGGGCGGGCGAGCCACTTGTAGGGGTGAAGTGGGCGCAAATTATCATGAAACCGGTGCCGCAAATTTGCCGTGAAGTTCCAACGCGGAGCCCCCCGTCGAGAGCAATGCGTGCAATTCTTGGTGCCTGCCTTTTCCCCGTCGTCAGCGTCCTTTCGAATCCAGAAGCTGCCATGTCCGACAAACTCGACCCTCGCGCTGCCGCGCTGCTGAAGCTGCTGATCGAACGCCACGTGCACGACGGGCAGCCGGTCGGTTCGCGCACCTTGGCGCGCGCCTTCCAGGTCGAACTCAGTCCGGCGACCATCCGCAATGTCATGGCCGATCTCGAAGACCTAGGCTTCGTCGCGTCGCCGCACACCTCCGCCGGCCGCGTGCCGACCCAGGCCGGCTACCGCTACTTCGTCGATTCGCTGCTGGCGCCGGAACCGCTGGGCGCGGCTGAACAGGCGCGCATCGCCGATGAACTGCTGCCCGGCAACAAATCCTCGGCTGACATGTTGCATACGGTGTCCGGCCTGTTGTCACGGCTGTCGTCGATGGCCGGCGTGGTCACCGTGCCGCGTCGCAATGTCACGGTGCTGCGGCGCATCGAGTTCCTGAACCTGTCCGGTGGCCGGGTGCTGGCGATCCTGGTGGTCAACCAGCGTGAAGTGCAGAACCGGGTGCTCGACATGGGGCGCGACTACAGCTCGCATGAACTGGAGCGCTACGCCAACATCATCAACGAGACCTTCGCCGGCCGCGATCTGCTCAGCCTGCGCCGCAGCCTCGCCGAAGAACTGAGCGAGGCGCAGACCCGGGTCAACCAGATGCTTGGCGAAGCGGCGAAGCTGGCCGACGCCGCGCTGCGCAATCCGGAAGCCGACGATTACGTGATCACCGGCGGTACCAACCTGCTCGGTTTCCAGGAGCTGGCCGATGTCGGTCGCCTGCGCCGGCTGTTCGACGTGCTCGATCAGAAGCGCGAGCTGCTGGAACTGTTCGATCAGTGCCTGGGGGCCTCCGGCGTGCAGATTTTCATCGGTGGTGAATCCGGCTATCAGGTGCTCGACGGCTGCAGTCTGGTCACCGCGCCGTACACCATCGATGGCCAGGTGGCCGGCGTGCTCGGTGTCATCGGCCCGACCCGGATGGCCTATCAGCGGATTATTCCGCTAGTGGCCGAAACGGCACGGACGCTGGGCGAGCGGCTTGGTAACGGCTATTGAGCCACTGCTGGCAGTCTTCGAACGGCTCGATCGCCCTGACCAGTCAAGTTACGACCCAATTCAGCAAAAATGCAGCGGCGATAAAAGTTCGTTAGACATTCGTTTGAATTCCGTGATGATTGCCGCGCCGGAAAATGCTTCCCTTGGCAGTCGCCATCTGGCGGCAAACAACGATCGGGGATGAATCATGAAATGTTCAGCATTCAGCAAGGCCAATCGCAGCCGTGCCGCTTCTCTCTCGACAGCAGGCGTCGGATGGCAGTACCGAACCCGGCAGGCACTGATGGCGGGTCTGCTTTCGGTGCCGGGCCTCGCTGCCGCCCAGCTGGGACCGGAGTTTGTCGTCAACAGCACGACAGCAGGCAATCAGACAGACCCTGCAGTCGCGGCTGACCCGGCGGGAAATTTCAACGTGGCGTGGGTGGGCCCGGATGGCGCGGGCACCGGTATTTTCCTGCGCCGATTCAATGCCGATGGCAGCCCGCGCGGGGCGGAAACCCGGGTCAACCCGGATATCGCCGGCGACCAGACCGAACCGAGTGTGGCGATCGACGGCAGCGGCCGCTTTGTCGTCAGCTACACCGCGAGTGACGCGGACGGCACCGGCATCTACGCAAGGCGTTACGCGGCCACCGGGCGGGCGATCGATAGCCGGCCGTTCCGGGTCAACGTCAAGACTGCCGGATTCCAGAGCGAATCCAAAGTCGCGGTCAGTTCAAACGGTAGCCTTGCCGTGGCGTGGCGGCGTAGGCAAAGCGAGGAGTATACGTTTAGAGACGAAGAGGTCGTGGAATATCGCTTGTACGGCAATAACGGCAGAGCGCTGACCGGAGATGTCATGGTTGACACAAGTTTGGGCGAATTCAACGATGTTGGAAATATTTCCTTGGCAAGGCTAGGCAATGGAAACTTTGCCATCTCTTACGTCAAATGTGAGTGCGCTGATTTGTTTGGTTCCAGCTTTATCAAGGCGTTCGATGCAACCGGCACCTTGCTCGGACAAGCCTTTTCCAGCCGTAGCGCAGAGAGTATTTCAGCTTCTGGTTCAGGCTATGTTCTCGTAACCGGCAACAACTTCGCGCCTGAGACAGCGGAGGGAAATTTGTTCGCGACTCGACTGGATGTCAAAGGAGCTTATGTTTCAGGTAATTTCCTTGTAAGCGAGCGTCCGACTTATGGCAATCAGGGCTACTATCCCGATGTGGTCGGCACGCCGAGTGGGCAGTTTGCGGTAGTCGCGCAAACTTTTTTTAATAACGGTGTTCGGTCAGACGACGTCTTCGGTCGGCGCTATGGTGCCGACAATGTTGCACTGACGCCTTATGCCCAATTGAATGCACCGGGCACACGCAGTCGCAACGCGCCCAGGGTAGCGCTCGGCAACAACGGCAATGGCGTCGCGGTGTGGATCGACGGCGGCGTCGGCGATCACGGCCTCGACGGTGACGCCGGAGGTATCGTCGCGCGTCGTCTGATTTTCAGTCGGTAAGCGTCAAAACCTGATCGCGGAGGCAAGCAAACCCAGGTAAGCCGCCGCATCCGGGCAATCGGGTGCGGCGGTTTTGTTTCAGACGTTTTGTCGGGCATGAATCGAACGCCGTCCGCTGAACCAGCCACCCGCCGCTCGAGAGCGTGAAAACTCCGCGCTTCGCCTTGAAACCGGTGAAGGCGTGCCCAACAACAGGAGCAGGCGGCGCGCGGGGGCGCTCTGCCTCATTCCCCTGCACTTGAACCCGAGTAGAAAAGCATGACGGATCAACCCGATATGACGTCGGCTGCGGCCGACGACCGCAATGACGGCCCGGTATCGATCGAAGAGTACGAGGCCTTGAACGCCAAGCTGACCGAGGCCGAAACCGCCGCTTCAGCCGCCCGCGATGGCCATCTGCGTGCCCTTGCCGAACTCGACAACGTGCGCAAGCGCGCCGAGCGCGAGATCGACAGCGCCCGCAAGTACGGCAGCGAGCGCGTGCTCGGCGATCTGCTGGCGATCAGCGACAGCCTGGAGCTGGGCCTGAAGGCCGCGAACGCGCCGGAAGCCACGGTGCAGTCGATCCGCGAAGGCATGGCGCTGACCCAGAAGCAGCTGGCGATGTTCTTCGAGAAGTTCGGCGTCGTCGCTGTCGACCCGGCCGGCCAGGTTTTCGACCCGACCTATCACGAAGCGGTTTCGGCAATCCCGAGCAGCGATGTCGCACCGAACCACGTCCTCAGCGTGATGCAGAAGGGCTATCGCCTGCATGAGCGTCTGCTGCGGCCGGCGATGGTCATCGTGGCCAAGGCGCCGCCGACTTCGTAAGGCGGCTGCTGAGCTGATTCCTCGCCGCGCGCTTGAATCTGCCGCCGGCGACAACAAATAGTTGTCATCCCCAATACCCGCAGCCCCATCCGCTGCATTCACGAACTCTGGAGTAGCAGACACATGGCCAAGATCATCGGCATCGACCTCGGCACCACCAATTCCTGCGTCGCGATCATGGAAGGCGGTACTGCCAAGGTCATCGAGAACGCGGAAGGCGAGCGCACCACGCCGTCGGTCGTCGCTTATCAGGAAGACGGCCAGACCACTGTCGGCCGCCCGGCCAAGCGCCAGGCGGTCACCAACCCGCACAACACGCTGTATGCCGTGAAGCGCCTGATCGGCCGTCGCTTCGACGACGCCGTGGTGCAGAAGGACATCGCGATGGTGCCGTACAAGATCGTGCGTGCCGCCAATGGCGATGCCTGGGTCGAAGCGCGCGGCAAGCCGATGGCGGCCCAGCAGATTTCGGCCGAAGTGCTGATCAAGATGAAGAAGACCGCCGAAGACTATCTCGGCGAAAAGGTCACCGAAGCGGTGATCACCGTGCCGGCCTACTTCAACGATGCCCAGCGCCAGGCGACCAAGGACGCTGGCAAGATTGCCGGCCTCGATGTCAAGCGCATCATCAACGAGCCGACTGCGGCCGCGCTTGCCTTCGGCATGGACAAGGTGAAGGGCGACCGCAAGATCGCCGTCTATGACTTGGGCGGCGGCACCTTCGATATCTCGATCATCGAGATCGCCGAAGTCGATGGCGAGCACCAGTTCGAAGTGCTGTCGACCAATGGCGACACCTTCCTCGGTGGCGAAGATTTCGACATGCGCGTCATCGACTACATCGTCGAAGAGTTCAAGAAGGAATCGGGCATCAACCTGAAGAACGATCCGCTCGCGCTGCAGCGCCTCAAGGAAGCCGGCGAGAAGGCCAAGATCGAACTGTCGTCGACGACCCAGACCGACATCAACCTGCCGTACATCACGGCGGATGCCTCGGGCCCGAAGCATCTGAACATCAAGATGACTCGCGCCAAGCTGGAATCGCTGGTCGACGATCTGATCACCAAGACGCTCGAGCCCTGCAAGACCGCGCTGAAGGATGCCGGCCTGTCGGCGTCCGAGATTCAGGAAGTGATCATGGTCGGCGGTCAGACCCGCATGCCGAAAGTGCAGGAGGCGGTCAAGGCCCTGTTCGGCCGCGAGCCGCGCCGCGACGTCAACCCGGATGAAGCGGTCGCCGTCGGTGCCGCGATCCAGGGCGCGGTGCTGTCCGGTGAAGTCAAGGACGTGCTCCTGCTCGACGTCACCCCGCTGTCGCTCGGCATCGAGACGCTGGGCGGCAAGATGACCAAGCTGATCGAAAAGAACACCACGATCCCGACGCGCAAGTCGGAAACCTTCACCACCGCCGACGACAACCAGGGCGCGGTGACGGTGCACGTGCTGCAGGGCGAGCGCGAGATCGCGGCCGCCAACAAGAGCCTCGGCAAGTTCGATCTGACCGACATCCCGCCAGCGGCGCGCGGCGTGCCGCAGGTCGAGGTGACTTTCGACATCGACGCCAACGGCATCCTCAATGTGTCGGCCAAGGACAAGGCCACCGGCAAATCGCAGTCGATCGTGGTCAAGGCGAACTCGGGTCTGTCCGAGGACGAGATCAAGAAGATGATCAAGGACGCCGAAGCCCATGCCGACGAGGATCGCAAGTTCAACGAGCTGATCACCGCCCGCAACCAGGGTGACCAGATGATCCATGGCGTCGAGAAATCGCTGAAGGATCTGGCCAGCGAAGTGCAGGACGACGAAAAGAAGGCCATCGAGTCGGCCATTGCCGAACTGCGCGAAGCCCTCAAGGGCTCCGACAAGGACGCAATCACCGCCAAGACCGAAGCGCTGGCCGCGGCTTCGGGCAAGCTCGCCGAACGCGCCTACGCCAAGGCCGGTGCGGCGGCCGGTGCCGGCGGTGCCGAAGCCGGTGCGCAGGCTGAGGCCGGCGGCAAGGACGGCGATGTCGTCGATGCCGAATTCACTGAAGTGAAGGACAAGAAGTAAAGAAGCAGTGACCAGTGGTCTGTGGTTGGTGGTCAGTGACAACATGCCCTTGGCGTTTCACGCCATCAACCGCAGACTGCATTTTGTAGCCCCCAACCACTGGCCACAGGCCACTAGCCACCAGTCACTGTCTTCATGAGCAAGCGCGATTACTACGAAGTCCTCGGCGTCGGCAAGAGCGCCGGTGATGACGAGATGAAGAAGGCCTATCGCAAGCTGGCGATGAAATGTCACCCGGACCGCAATCCTGGCGACAAGGCAGCCGAAGAGTCCTTCAAGGAAGCCAACGAGGCCTACGAAGTGTTGACCGATGCCAACAAGCGCGCGGTCTACGACAAGTACGGCCACGAAGGCATGCAGCGCGGTGGCGGCGGCAGCGACTTCGGCGGTGGTTTCTCGGACATCTTCGGCGACGTGTTCTCGGACATTTTCGGCGGCGGTGGGCGCGGTGGTCCGCGTCGCGGTGCCGATCTGCGCTACCGGATCGAGCTGAATCTGGAGCAGGCAGTATTTGGCACCACCGAAACCATCCGCATCCCGACGGTGCGTGACTGCGAGCCCTGCAAAGGCAATGGCACCGCGGACGGCAAGCCGGCACCGACCTGCAGCACCTGTCGCGGCGCCGGTCAGGTGCGTGTGCAGCAGGGTTTCTTCGTGCTGCAGCAGAGCTGCCCGGCCTGTCGCGGCCGCGGCACGGTGGTCACCGATTCCTGCAAGAGCTGCCGGGGTGCCGGCAAGACGCGCAACGAAAAGACCCTGGAAGTGAAGGTGCCGGCCGGTGTCGATACTGGCGATCGCATTCGGCTTAGCGGCGAAGGCGAGCCGGGCGAGCGCAATGCCCCGGCGGGCGATCTGTACGTGCAGGTGGAGGTCAAGCCGCACGAGATCTTCGAGCGCGACAACAATGACTTGCACTGCCAGGTGCCGGTTGGTTTCGTGGTCGCCGCACTCGGTGGCGACATGGACGTGCCGACCTTGAACGGCAAGGCCAAGCTGACAGTTCCGGAAGGCACCCAGAGCGGCAAGGTGTTCCGCCTGCGCGGCCTCGGCGTCAAACCCGTGCGCAGCGGGCCGCAGGGCGATCTGTTGTGCAGCGTCGTCGTCGAGACGCCGGTGCATCTGACCCGCAAGCAGAAAGACCTGCTGAAGGAGTTTGGCGAAACCGTCGACAAGGGCGGCGAAAAGCACTCTCCGGCGGCGACCAGCTGGTTGTCGAAGGCCAAGCAGTTCTTCGAAACCCATATCAAGCCTAGCTGAGCGGCGAACGGTCTCCGCAGCAGCCGGCAACGCGCGTAATCTAGCGCCCTTTCCGGCCTTCGCTGCCTAACATGACTCAACCGCTTTCCGTGGCCATCCTCGGTGCCTCCGGGCGCATGGGGCGGGCACTGGTCGATGCGACGCTGCGCAACGATCGTTTAACCCTGTCCGGCGCCGTCGAACGCAGTGGCAATCCTTCGATCGGCATCGATGCCGGCGTGATGGTCGGGCAGTCTGCCTCAGGGGTTCCGGTCAGTGATCAGCTCTCCGAGGTGATCCGGGCTGCAGCCGTCGTCGTCGATTTCACGGCACCGGGCGCGACCTTGGCAGCGCTGGAAGCCTGCACCGCTGCGGGTACGCCGATCGTCATCGGCACTACCGGTTTCACGCCGGAGCAGAAACTGCTGATCGCCCAAGCTGCGCAGAGTATTCCGCTGTGCATCGCCGCCAACTATGCGATCGGCGTCAACGTGGCGCTGAAACTGGTCGAACTGGCGGCGCGCACCTTGGGTTCGGATTACGACGTCGAGATCGTCGAAGCCCATCATCGGCACAAGGTCGATGCGCCCAGCGGCACGGCGCTGGCATTCGGCGAAGCGGCGGCAGCAGGGCTGGATCGCGACCTACTCAGCAATGCCGTCTACGGCCGCGAAGGCCAGACCGGTGCCCGCAAACGGGAAACCATCGGTTTCGCAACTGTGCGCGGTGGCGATGTGGTCGGCGATCACACGGTGCTGTTTCTCGGTGACGGCGAACGCCTGGAGATTGCTCATCGCGCCACCAATCGCGCGAACTTCGCCAACGGTGCGCTGCGGGCAGCGGCCTGGCTGGTCGGCAAGCCGGCCGGCCTGTATTCGATGCGTGACGTTCTTTCGCTGAACGACTGACAGCGCAACGCCATCGACCGGAACTGCCACGATGTCTGATCGCAAAAGTCTGCCGCTGAGCATCGCAGCGCTCGGTGTCGTTTATGGCGACATCGGCACCAGCCCGATCTATGCGCTGCGCGAATGCTTCTATGGCGAGCACAGCATCGCCAGCACGCCGGCCAACGTGCTCGGCGTGCTCAGCCTGATTACCTGGGCACTGATCCTGGTGGTGACGATCAAGTACCTGGCGATCGTGCTCAGAGCCGACAACAAGGGCGAGGGCGGCACCATCGCGCTGGTGGCGCTACTCAATCCTTGGCGGGCGCGGCGCGGCTCGCAGCGCTACCTGCTGATGCTGCTCGGACTGTTCGGCGCTTCGCTGTTGTACGGCGATGGTGCGATCACGCCGGCGATCTCGGTGCTGTCGGCCGTCGAGGGCCTGAATGTCGCCACGCCGGCGTTCCAGCCGTTCGTGGTGCCGATCACCCTGGTCATCATCGTCGGCATCTTCCTGATGCAGAAACGCGGCACCAGCGGTATCGGCGCGCTGTTCGGGCCGGGCATGACCCTGTGGTTCCTGGTTCTCGGGGCACTCGGCATCCACGGCGTCATGGACAATCCGGCGGTGCTCGCGGCGATGAATCCGCAGCACGCCGTCGAGTTCTTCCTGCGCAACGGTTTTGTCGGTTTCATCCTGCTCAGCTCGGTGTTCCTGTGCGTCACCGGCGCCGAAGCCCTGTATGCCGACATGGGCCATTTCGGCCCGTCGCCGATCCGTCGTGCCTGGCTGCTGCTGGTGCTGCCATCGCTGCTGCTGAACTACTACGGCCAGGGCGCGCTGATCCTCAGCGGCTCGCCGGACATCCACAACCCGTTCTATCAGCTGGCGCCGGACTGGATGGCCTATCCGCTGGTCGGTCTGACCACCTTCGCGACGATCATCGCTTCGCAGGCGATGATCACCGGCGCGTTCTCGCTGACCAGCCAGCTGGTGCAGCTCGGCCAGTTGCCGCGCATGAACATCGTCCAGACCTCCAGCGACGAGCAGGGCCAGATCTACATCCCGGCGGTGAACTGGCTGCTGATGCTGGCCTGCGCGGGTCTGGTGCTGGCGTTCCGCTCGTCGAGCGCGCTGGCGGCGGCTTACGGCATCGCGGTGTCGTCGACCATGGTGGTGACCACGATCCTGACTTTCTTCGTCGCCCGCCGCTACGACTGGCGCGCCAGCGTCACTTATCCGGTCGCCGCGCTGTTCCTGATCATCGATTTCGCCTTCTTTGGCGCCAATCTGTTCAAGATCGCCGATGGCGGCTGGGTGCCGGTGCTGATGGCGGTTGCCATCTTCACCTTGATGACCACCTGGAGCCGGGGCCGCAAGTTGTTCCAGAGCCGCATTTCCGGCACCGAGGAATCGACCCAGGAACTGGCGCGGCGGGTGCGCGAAGACCCGCCGCACAAGATTCCCGGCACCGGCGTCTACCTCACCGGCGGCGATCACGCGCCGGCTTATCTGCTGCGCCATCTCGAGCGCAACCGGGTGCTCAACGAGCGCATCGTGCTGCTCACCGTACAGACCATCGACGAGCCGCGCGTGCCGGCCGCCGAACGTCTGCGCGGCTGGGGCGTGGCACCGGGTATCTACCGGCTGGTGATCCGCTACGGCTTCATGCAGACGCCGAACGTGCCGGTGGCGCTGCGCTTCAGCGAACAGCTCGGCCTCGATATCGACATCGACAATCTCACCTACTTCCTTGGGCGGGCGACGCTGATTCCCTCCGACAGCCTGCCCGGCATGGCGCTGTGGCGTGACCACCTGTTTGCCTTCATGGCCCACAACGCGACGCGGGCGACTGATTTCTACGGCCTGCCGCCGGAAGATGTGGTCGAGCTCGGCTTCCATGTCGAAATCTGAGTCGATGGTGACCATCACGGCGGCTACCGCCGATGACGTGCCGACCATCCTGCGCCTGATCCGGGCTCTGGCCGAATACGAGAGGATGTCAGCCGATGTCGTGACCACCGAAGCCGGCCTGCGCGACGCGCTGTTCGGCGAGCATCCGGCGGCTGAATGCCTGATCGCCTTCGAGCTTGAGAGGCCGGTTGGCTTCGCGCTGTTCTTCCACAATTTTTCGACCTTCAGCGGCGTGCGTGGCCTGTATCTCGAAGACCTGTATGTGGAAGCCGAATGTCGCGGCAAGGGTTATGGGCGTGCCTTGCTGAACCAGCTCGCCCAGTTGGCCGTCGAGCGTCGTTGCGCAAGACTCGAATGGTCGGTGCTGGACTGGAACGCGCCGGCGATCGGCTTCTACGAAAGCCTCGGTGCCAGGCTGATGAGCGAATGGCGGATCTTCCGCTTGACCGGCGAAGCCTTGCAGACGTTCGCGGCAGACAAGCGCTAATCTCGCTGCCGACCCCCCTTTGGCGGAAGCATCGATGATTCGCGCACTTCGCTTGACGATGTTCGTCGCGACCTTGTCGAGTGCCGCCCCAGCGTTCGCCACAGACTCCGCACTGCTCAAGGACGCTGAGGTGCTGGCCGCTGGCACCGGTGACGAATTGATCGCTACCCGCCGTTACCTGCACGAGCGGCCGGAGTTGTCGAACCGCGAAAGCGAGACCGGTCAGTATCTGGCGGCGAAGCTGCAGGCACTGGGTTATCAGGTGCAGACCGGCGTCGCCAGACACGGCGTAGTCGCGGTGCTCAAGGGCGGCAAACCGGGCCCGGTGGTCGCGCTGCGCGCCGACATGGATGGCCTGCCGGTCACCGAGGAAGTGGCGCTGCCGTTCGCGTCGAAAGTGAAATCGACCTACGACGGCAAGGACGTCGGCGTCATGCATGCCTGCGGTCACGACACTCACATGGCGATGCTGCTCAGCGCGGCGGCGGTGTTCGCCAAGCTGCAGGCGCGGCTGCCGGGCACAGTGAAGCTGATCTTTCAGCCGGCCGAGGAAGGCCCGCCGCCCGGCGAGGAAGCCGGCGCGAAACTGATGGTCCAGGAAGGTGTGCTCAGCACGGCACCGGTGCCCGAAGTGATCTTCGGCCTGCATGTGCTCACCGAGTACGAGAGCGGCAAGCTGGCTTTTCGTGCCGGCGGCCTGATGGCCTCGTCGGACGACCTGGCCATCATCGTCACCGGCCGCCAGACGCATGGCGCGATCCCCTGGAACGGTGTCGATCCGATCGTGGTCAGCGCGCAGATCATCAATGCGCTGCAGACCGTGGTCAGCCGGCAGATCGACATTACCCAGGGTGCGGCGATCGTCACCATCGGCAAGATCGACGGTGGCGTGCGCAGCAACATCATTCCCGAGAAGGTGGTGATGAAGGGCACCTTGCGTGCGCTCAACCCTGAAGCTCGCATCAAGCTCGCAGACGCGGTGCGACGCACGGCGATCAAGACCGCCGAAGCATCAGGTGCCACGGCCGAGGTATCGATCGGGGTCGAACACAGTTATCCAGTGACTTATAACGACCCGCCGCTGACCACGCGCATGCGACCGACGCTGGTACGCCTGGCCGGAGAAGCCAACATCATCGAATCGACACCACAGACGGTGTCCGAGGATTTTTCGGTCTACCAGCAGCAGATTCCGGGGCTTTTCGTGTTCGTCGGCGTGCGCAAGCCCGGTGCCAGCAAGGACGAGTACGCGCCTAATCACTCGCCACGCTTCAAGGTCGACGAAGCGGGGCTGCCGCTCGGCGTGCGCACGCTGGTCGGCCTGACCCTCGATTACATGACTGAAAAAGGAAGCAGGAAATGAAAGCCATCTGGAACGGGCAGGTCATCGCTGAAAGCAACGACACCGTGGTCGTCGAAGGCAACCACTATTTCCCGGTCGACTCGGTCAATCGCGAGTACCTCGCCGACAGCGCCACCCACACGGTCTGTGGCTGGAAGGGCACGGCTTCGTACTACTCGCTGAACGTCGACGGCGCGGCCAACCAGGACGCGGTCTGGTACTACCCGGAGCCGAAAGCGGCGGCCGCCGAGATCCAGGGAAGAGTCGCGTTCTGGAAGGGCGTCAAGGTCGAAGCCTGAGTCGTCCGGTGGCCGTGCTGCGCAAGGGGCGAGGCGCTGGTTCGAACGAGGAAGGCCGCTTCGAGTCGCGCTCGGTCGAAAAGATCGATGACGGCTGGCAGTTGGAAGAGGAGCCGCTGCCGGCTTTCGAGACCATCGTCCGGCCGGTGCAGGCAAAATCGATCCTGACCCGCAACAGCTCGCCGGACATCGGCTTCGACCAGACGATCAATCCCTATCAGGGCTGCGAACACGGCTGCATCTACTGCTACGCACGGCCGAGCCACGGTTATCTGAACCTGTCGGCCGGGCTCGATTTCGAGACCCGGCTGTTCTACAAGGCCAATGCGGCGGCAGTGCTGGAAGCCGAACTGCGGCGCAAGTCCTACCAGCCGATCATGACCATGCTCGGCACCAATACCGACTGCTACCAGCCGATCGAACGCGAACATCGGATCACCCGCAGCATCCTCGAAGTGCTGGCGCGCTTCCGGCATCCGATCGGCATCATCACCAAGGGCATCCTGATCGAGCGTGATCTCGATCTGCTCGCCGATCTGGCCAAGGACAAGCTGGTGACCGTCGGCATTACCTTGACCACGCTCGATCCGGCCTTGAAACGAACGCTCGAACCCCGGGCTGCATCACCGGACGCCAGGCTGCGGGTGATGCGCAAGCTCGCCGACATCGGCGTACCGGTACGAGTGATGTTTTCGCCGGTGATCCCGTTCGTCAATGATGCCGAGCTGGAGCGGGTGCTCGAAGCCGGCCGCAACGCCGGGGCGACATCGGCCAGTTATGTGCTGCTGCGCCTGCCGTTCGAGGTCAAGGCGCTGTTCCGCGACTGGCTCGATAGCCATCTGCCGCTGAAAGCGGAACACGTGATGAGCCTGGTCCAGCAGATGCGCGGCGGCAAGGATTACGACTCGGCGTTCGGCTCCCGGATGAAAGGCGAGGGCACCTTCGCTGACCTGATTGCCCAGCGCTACCGGCTGGCGACCCGCAAGCTCGGGCTGGATCGGCCCCGTTTCGAGCCCGATTGCAGCCTGTTCCGCGTTCCAGAAGAGGGCGGACAAGGCGCATTTGGGTTCTGATCGAAGCCCCTCTGATCAAGGAATATGCGTACCGATGTTGTCCGGATTAATGGACGCCATACGGTGCAGTCCGTAAAATGGCGTCTTAATCCTGCGAGGGGGGCCAACCATCAAAAGTCCGGCCCCCCTTCGCGTGTGCGCGACAGGAGAACAACTTCAGGATCTGTTGGCATTACTTTGATCGCTGCGGCGGAGGTCGTTTGAGCCCAGTGCAACTTGTGAGGAGCGGGCAATGGCCGACCCATTGGCGCGACGCGCAAGGCACCATTGGGCTCAAACGGCCCCGCCCCTTTGGGTTGCGGCCAAAAAGCCGCCGGGACTTCGTTGCGAACCTTGACCATAGGTAGGCTATGGCCGGCGGTTCGCGCCTCGCCCGGCGGTTTTTTGACCTGCAACGCAGCGACCAAAGCAATGTCAACAGACCCTAACCATTACAAGGACCTCAGCCGCCAACATGCTCCAAACGACTCCGGCCCTTCTCGCGCTCGCCGACGGCACCATCTTTCACGGCGTATCCATAGGCATCGAGGGTTCCACGGTCGGCGAAGTGGTTTTCAACACCGCCATGACCGGTTACCAGGAAATCCTCACCGATCCTTCGTACCGCGAACAGATCGTCACGCTGACCTATCCTCACATCGGTAACGTCGGCGTCAATCCCGAGGACAACGAATCCGAGAAAACCCAGCTTGCCGGGTTGATCATTCGTGAAGTGCCTCGACCGGCGAGCAATTTCCGCTCCAAACAGAACTTCAGCGACTACCTGCGCGAGCAGAGCGTGGTCGCGATCGCCGGCATCGATACCCGCCGCCTGACCCGCATCCTGCGCGACAAAGGTGCGCAGAATGGCTGCATCGTCGCTGGCCAGATCGACGAGAAGGCTGCGATCAAGCAGGCGCAGGCCTGGCCGGGTCTGAAGGGCATGGACCTCGCGAAGGTGGTGAGCACCGCAGCGCCCTACGCCTGGACGCGCGGTTCCTGGGAACTGAAGACCAATGCCGAACCGGAAATCACCGGCGGCACGCGCCATGTCGTGGTCTACGACTTCGGCATCAAGCGCAACATCCTGCGCATGCTGGTCGACCGCGCGTGCCGCGTCACTGTGGTCCCGGCGACATCGACCGCTGCCGACGTACTCAAGCTCAAGCCGGACGGCGTGATGCTGTCCAACGGCCCCGGCGATCCCGAGCCCTGCGACTACGCGATTGCCGCGACTCGCGAATTCCTTGCGATGAAGCTGCCGACCTTCGGCATCTGCCTCGGCCACCAGATTCTCGGCTTAGCAAGCGGAGCGAAAACCCTGAAGATGAAGTTCGGCCATCACGGCGCCAATCACCCGGTGCAGGATCTTGAAACCAGCAGAGTGCTGATCACCAGCCAGAATCACGGCTTCGCGGTCGACGAAGCGACGCTGCCAGCCAATGCGGTGGTCACCCATCGCTCGTTGTTCGATGGCTCGAATCAGGGCCTGCGTCTCACCGACGCCCCCGCCTTCAGCTTCCAGGGGCATCCGGAGGCCAGCCCCGGGCCGCATGACGTCAGCTATCTGTTCGATCGCTTCGTGACCATGATCGACGCCGCCAAGGAGAGTGCCCGTGGCTAAGCGCACCGACCTGAAGTCGATCCTGATCATTGGTGCCGGCCCGATCGTCATCGGTCAGGCCTGCGAGTTCGATTACTCCGGCGCCCAGGCCTGCAAGGCCTTGCGTGCCGAGGGTTATCGCGTCGTCCTGGTCAATTCGAACCCGGCGACGATCATGACCGACCCGGAAATGGCCGATGCCACCTACATCGAACCGATTACATGGCAAGTCGTCGAGCGCATCATCGCCAAAGAACGTCCTGACGCGATCCTGCCAACCATGGGTGGACAGACTGCGCTGAACTGCGCGCTTGATCTGCATCACAACGGCATTCTGACCAAGTACGGTTGCGAACTGATCGGCGCTTCGCCGGAAGCAATCGACAAGGCAGAAGATCGCTCGAAATTTAAAGATGCCATGACCAAAATCGGTCTCGGCTCTGCGCGCTCGGGTGTGGCGCACACGTTGGAAGAATCCTGGGCTGTACAAAAGGATCTTGGTTTTCCTTGCATTATTCGTCCGTCATTTACGATGGGTGGCAGCGGCGGCGGTATCGCGTATAACGCTGAAGAATTCGAGGCGATCTGCAAACGTGGTCTGGAAGCATCGCCAACCAGCGAATTGCTGATTGAAGAATCGCTGATCGGCTGGAAAGAATTCGAGATGGAAGTCGTGCGCGACAAGGCCGACAACTGCATCATCGTCTGCTCGATCGAAAATCTAGATCCTATGGGTGTGCACACTGGCGACTCGATCACGGTTGCGCCAGCACAAACGCTGACCGACAAGGAATACCAGATCATGCGTAATGCATCGAACGCGGTTCTGCGTGACTACGGTGTTGATACCGGCGGTTCCAACGTTCAGTTATCGATCAATCCATAAGATGGCCGC
>JAUXYM010000105.1 GCA_030694365.1 Nevskia sp.
TACCGTTGATCCGCAACGGTTCACCGATAGCTGTTTCGTGCCCCGGCTGATCGGCCGATCCTTGCCCAATCCGCCGGCACTGGACGGCTGTCTCGGCAGCGCCAACGGTCCGGGTTTCGGCTGGCAGAGCGTGACCGTCTACAAGTTCGGCTATCAAGGCCGCAGCGGGCGACTGCGCTATCGGGCTGGCTACAGCTTCGGCGGCAACCCGCTGATTGCCGATCAGGCGCTGCCGGCGGTGTTCGCGCCGGCCATCACTGATCAGCACGCCAGCGTTGGCCTGTCCTGGCGCTGGTCGCAGCGGCTGAGCCCGAATTGGGCGCTGATCTATTCGGTGGCCAATCGCATGCGGGTCCGCAATGCCCTCAGCAACGCCACACCCACCGTGTTGCAGAACGGGACGCTGGTGGGATTCCGGGTCGACGAAGACCCGAATGACCAGGTGATCGACGCCTATCTGAGCGTCTGGCAGTCGCAATTCGGGCTGGCCTGGACGTTTGACTGAAATGCGAAACCCCTGCCTTCAACGCCGTTCTTTCCAGGCTTTCTGAACTGACGATGACCCACTCACTCGGCCGTGCCTTGCTCGCCGTATCAGCGGCCTTGCTGCTCGCCGCATGCAGCCGGGACCCGAAGCCCGTTGCTGCGCCTGCCGCACAGCATTTCGATGTCGCAACCGAAGTGGTGCTGCGACGCGAACTGCCCGCGGTCTACACCAGCACCGGCAGCGTCGTATCGGACGAGCGCGTCGACATCACTTCGCGGATTGCCGCCTATGTGCGCAGCATCGAGGTGCGCGAAGGCGAACGGATCCAGCGGGGTCAACGGCTGGCGACGCTCGACAGCAAGGATGTCGACGCCAGCATCCGCGCGGCGCTGGCCAATCGCGATCAGTCCGCCGCCCTGAAGAAGGATGCCGAAAAGGATCTGGAGACCAGCGAAAGCCTGTTCGCCGGTGGCGTGGTGACCACCACCCATGTGCGCAAGACGCGCCTGCAATTGCAGGCGGCCACCGAAAGTCTGGCTGCCGCAGAAGCGGTACTGGCACGCGGACAGGCCGAGCGGCAGTACACCAGCATCCTCAGCCCGGTCGCCGGCGTCGTCGTCGCCCGGCAGGGGCGGGTGGGCACGGTGGCGGCACCCGGTGTACCGCTGCTCACGGTCGAATCCGATACCGCTTTGCTGTTCGCGACCCAGGTTGCCGAGCGGCGGGTCGCCGGCGTGCATGTCGGTGATCCCGTGACGATCAGCATCGATGCACTGGCTCAGACGCTGACCGGTGAAGTGATCCGCGTAGTGTCGTCCGGCAGCGCGGTGACCCGAGGCTTCGAGGTCAAGATCGCGATTCCAGCGACGCCGGGGCTGACGCCGGGCATGTTCGGCCGCAGCGAGTTCCAGACCGGCCAGCGCCCGGAGATCGCCATTCCGCCGGCGGCACTGGTTGATCGCGGCGGGCTGAGCGGTGTCTACGTCGTCGATGCCGACGACCGCCTGCACTTCCGCTGGTTGCGGACCGGGCACCAGGTCGGCGACGCACAGGTCGTGCTGGCCGGGCTCGACGAAGGCGAGCGGATTGTCAGTGCGCCGACCAGCCGCATGCGGGAAGGCGACCGGATCACCGCGGCTGCAGGGCCGTCCCGGTGAGCGCCGCGCCCAGCGCAGCGCCGAGGCTTGCGCACCATGTCTGACGGCCCGCTGAACTCGGCAGGACGGGTTGCCAGGATATTCGTCGATTCCAAGCTGACGCCCCTGTTCGTGGTCGCCGTGCTGCTGCTGGGCGCGTTCTCCGGCCTCGTCACGCCGCGCGAGGAGAATCCGCAGATTCTGGTGCCGGGCGCGCAGGTCGCCTTCCATCTGCCGGGTGCCACGCCGACCGAGATCGAGCACCTGATCATTGCGCCGATGGAAGCGGTGGTGCGCGAGATCGAAGGCGTCGACCATACCTCGACGATCGCCACTGCCGGCGTGGGCCAGATCCAGGTGCAGTTCCATGTCGGCGTCGACAAGGACCTGGCGATCACCCGGTTCAGCCAGCGGATCGCCGCCAACCGTCATCGTCTGCCGGCGACCACACTGGATCCGGTGATCCAGCAGATCGATGTCGACAATGTCGCGATCGTCACCGTCACGCTGGCATCCAATACCTACGACGACTACGCCCTGCGGCGACTGGCCGAGCGGATGGCCGAGCGGCTGAACACCATCGAGCAGGTGTCGGTGGCCGAACTCCATGGTGGCCGCAAGCGCGAAATCCGGGTCAACCTCGATCCGGCACGGCTGCAGGCCTACGGTCTGACCCTGAACGACGGCGTGGCGATGATCTCGGCCAGCAACGTTTCCGCCATCATCGGCCAGCGGGTCGACGATGGCAGGAACCAGACGGTCTACCTGAAGGGCCAGCTGAACTCGCTGGAAGACGTTCGCCATCTGCCCCTGCAGGTACACAAGGGCCAGTTGATCTACCTCGATGACATCGCCGACGTGGTCGATGGCCCGGCTATCGAGCGCGATCAGATCACCCGGTTCAGCTTCGGGCCTGGCGATCCGCGTCACGGCAACGCGAACACCCGCGGTGAAATGGCATCGGTCACCCTGTCGGTGGCCAAGAAGCCGAATACCAACTCGGTTGCCGTCAGCCGTGAAATCCTCGCGATGGTGGCGAAGATGCAGGCCCAGTTCGTCCCGGCCGAGGTCAGCGTGGTGACCACCCGCAACGACGGCCGCGATGCTGATCACACGGTCAACGGCCTGATCTTCGACCTGGCGATCGCGATCAGCTCGGTGCTGCTGGTGCTGGTGCCGTTCCTCGGCATCCGCCAGGCCATGATCGTCTGCCTGGTGGTGCCGCTGGTGCTCGGCCTGACCCTGGCTGTGGACCTGCTGTTCGGCGTGACCATCAACCGCATTTCGCTGTTCGCCCTGATCCTGGCGCTGGGCATGCTGGTCGACGACGCCATCGTGGTGATGGAGAACATCCATCGCCATTACGAGTTGGGCACCGACGATCGCAGCGCCACCGCCGTGCGGGCCACCCACGAAATCGGCAAGCCGACCACCATCGCGACGATCACCATTATCCTGGTGTTCGCGTCGCTGAACATCCTGACCGGCATGAACGGCGCGTTCTTTCACCCGATCGCTTTCAACGTGCCGGTCGCCATCGGGGCGTCGCTGCTGGTGGCCTACGTGGTGGTGCCATGGGCCTGCAATCGCTGGCTGCATCAGGGACAGGGCGCGCCGGCTGAAGCAAAGCACGAACCCGATGCCCTGCATCGCCTCTATTACCGGCTGATCACGCCGCTGCTGGATCGCGCCCGGCTGCGGATGAGCTTGTTCGGCATGGTCGCGGTCGCGCTGCTGGCGTCCTTCCTGATGCCGGCCTGGCAGTTCATCCGGCCTTCCGGTGTCGGCGGGCCGCTATCGGCTGGCGGCGTCAGCCTGGCGATCATGCCGAAGGAGAACCGCAATAGTTTCAGTATCGCGATCACCATGCCCGAGCACACCCCGATCGAGACCACGGATCGGGTCGCCCGGCAATTCGGCGAGATCCTCGGCAGGCATCCCCTGGTCAGCAACTACCAGACCCATATCGGCATCCCCGGCGTTGTCGATTTCACCGGCCTGGTCACGGGGGCTGCCAACCGGCGCGGCCCCAATGTTGCCGATATCCGCGTCAATCTGGTCGACAAGACGCAGCGGCAGACGAAGTCCGTGCCCATCGTCGAGGAATTGCGGGCCGCAACGGCCGAGATCCGGACCCGCCATCCGGGCATGTCAGTTCGCTTCCTGGAGTCGCCGCCAGGGCCGCCATCGGCCGCGATCGTGCTGGCCAGCATCCACGGCAATGATGCCAATACCCTGCGGGCGATCTCGGGTCGGGTGAAGCAGCAGTTCGAGCAGACCTACGGCATCGTCGATGTATTCAGCAGCGAAGCGGCCGATGTCGAGCAGGTCAATATCGTCGTCGACAAGGAAAAAGCGCTGCTGTCGGGTGTCACCGTGGCCGACATCGAACAGACCGTTCGCGCCTTGATGGATGGGCTCGTGGTTTCCCAAGCCCATGTCGATGGCGAAAGAAATCCGGTGCCGATCCGGCTCAGGGTGCCACGGGAGCGCGAGATCGACCCGCTGTTGCTCGACCGGATCACGGTGCGCAATCGCAGTGGCGATGCCATCCCGCTGGCCGAACTGACGACGGTCGTGACGACGACCGTCGAGCACCCGATCCTGCGCCGCGACAACGAACAGGTCAGCTATGTCGGCGGCGATGTCAGCGCCGTCACCGCGCCGGTCTACGCCATCTTGGCGATGGATGCCCGACTCGATGGGCAGGAAGTCGCGGGCGTTCCGCTGCGGACCGACAACATCACCCTGAGTGCGGTGTCGCCGAACACCTTGGACGGCTACCAGTTGCTCTGGGACGGCGACCTGCGCCTGACCCTCGATGCGATGCGCGAGATGAGTGCCGTGCTCGGCGCCGTGCTGGTGCTGATCTTCCTGCTGCTGGTGGCCAGCTATCGCTCGTTCCTGATCCCGCTCCTCGGCATGACCGCGATCCCGCTCGGACTGATCGGCATCTTTCCCGGCCACTGGCTGGTCGGCATCCCGTTCAGCATGGCCTCGATGATCGGCGTCGTGGCGCTGGCCGGCGTGGTGATCCGAAATTCTCTGCTGATCATCGACTTCATTCACGACTACCAGCGGCAGGGACACCCGCTGCGCGAGGCGGTGAAGCTCGCCGGTGCGGTTCGACTGCGGCCGATCCTGCTGACCTCCACGGCCGTCATCCTCGGCACCCTGGTGATGTACCGCGATCCTCTGTTCGCCGGCATGGCGACATCGCTGATCTTCGGCACATTGACCTCCACCCTTCTGACCTTGCTGGTGCTGCCGCCGCTGTATTACCGGGTAGCCAGGCACTTTCCCGAGTGGGGCGACGCATGACGTTCGAGTAGCCGCTGGACTTTTCTTAGTCTTACTGTGTCAATAAAATCAAGCTACTATCTGGCTTTCTTCAAGCAGGAGCTGAACTGCGATGAAGGCGAGCCAGCGGTTTGATGCGTATCAAGGCAAACAAGCTGCGCAAATCCGGCGCGCCATAGCCCTTTAACCGGCTCCGGAAACAACGCCGCAAATATAAAGCTGCGCTATTACCCGCAAATTCAGGAAGCAACTTGCACGTAAAAGCGAGCAAGAAATTGCATTGGCCAAAATTTTTGTGGGGGCATTTGTGGGGGCAGCAGCCCGAAATCGGCCTTTGAGCGCCCACGCGATCATCGTAACTGATTGATTTAATTGGTCGGAGAGACAGGAATCGAACCTGCGACCCCCTGCTCCCAAAGCAGGTGCTCTACCAAGCTGAGCTACTCTCCGACTGGGCGCGCAGTCTAACCGTTTAGCGATCGGGTTTGCGGCTTGTCCGGGACGATTTTTTCAGATTGGCGCTGGCCGCAGGCCCGCGCGACGTTCGCGGCGACGCCTGCGCCAGTCGGTGAGTTTCTCGAAACCGAGGTAGACGATCGGGGTGGTCAGCAGGGTCAGCAGCTGGCTCAGCAGCAGGCCGCCGATGATCGCGATGCCCAGCGGTTGCCGCAGTTCCGAACCGGTGCCGAGGCCGATCGCCAGCGGCACGGCACCGAACACGGCGGCCATCGTGGTCATGGTGATCGGCCGGAAGCGGGTCATGCAGGCTTCGAAGATCGCGTCGTGCGGCGTCATGCCGCGATGGCGCTGAGCTTCCAGCGCGAAATCGATCATCAGGATGGCGTTCTTCTTGACGATGCCGATCAGCAGGATGATGCCGATGATCGCCACCAGCGACAGCTCCATGTCGAAGGCCAGCAGCGCCAGCAGCGCGCCGATGCCGGCCGAGGGAATGGTCGACAGTATGGTCAGCGGATGCACCCAGCTTTCATAGAGCATGCCGAGCACGATGTAGACCGCCAGCAGCGCGGTCAGCAGCAGGACCGGGAACGCGCTCAGACCGCTGGCGAACAGCGCGGCACTGCCGCCGAAGCCGCCGCGAATCTCGCCCGGCATCTGCAGGTCGATCATCGCCTTGGCGATCTGCGCTTCGACCTGCGGCAGGCTGGCACCGGGCACCAGGTTGAAAGTCAGGTTGACGACGGTGAACTGGCCGTCGTGATTGATCGACAGCGGCGCGGTACCGAACTCGAAACGGGCGATCGCCGACAGCGGCACGGCGACGCCGGATGGCGTCATCACCTGCACGCGGGCCAGCTCCGACGGATCCTGCTGCTCGTCCGGCGTCGCTTCGAGAATCACTCGATGGGTGTTGGTGCGATCGTAGATCAGCGCGATCTGGCGCTGACCGAAAGCGTCGTACAGCGCCTGGTCGACGGTCGACGGGCGCAGGCCGAGGCGCGACGCGGCATCGCGATTGACGACGACATTCAACTGCAGCGCGCCGGTTTCCAGATCGGACGACACATCGACCAGTTGCGGCATCTTCTTCAGGCGTTCGACCAGCTTCGGCGTCCACTCGTAGAGGTCTTTCGCTTCCGGCGCACGCAGCGCGTACAGGTATTGCGAGCGGCCGGAGCGGCCACCAGCGCGCAGATCCTGCACCGCCTGCAGATACATCTCGATGCCTTCGACTTTCGCGGTCTTTGGCCGCAGACGTTCGATGACCTTGTCGGCGCTGATCTTGCGGCCGGCTTCCGGCGTCTTCAGGTTGATGAACATGCGCCCGGAGTTCGAGGCACCACGGCTGCCACCGACGAAGTAGACCGCCGACTGCACGGCCGGATCGGCGAGCACGACATCGGCCACCTTCAGGGTCTTTTCGGCGATCGCCGCGAACGAGGTGTCTTGCGCGGCGACCAGGTTGCCGGAGATGAAACCGGTGTCCTGCTGCGGGAAGAAACCCTTCGGCACGATGGTGTACAGGTAGCCGGTCAGGAACACGGTGCCGAGCGTGAACACCGCCATGATCCGCGTGTGACGCAGTGCCCACAGCAAGGCTACCCGGTAGCCGGCGAGCAGCCAGACCAGGCCGGTTTCCAGACCGCGTTCGAGCCGGCCCGGTACGCGCTCACGGTTTTCCGGGCGCAGAAATTTCGCGCACAGGGTCGGCGTCAGGGTCAGCGAGATCAGCGCCGACACTGCAACGGCAACCGCCAGGGTCGCCGAGAACTCGCGGAACAGCCGGCCCGGAATACCGCCGAGGAACAGGATCGGGATGAACACGGCGATCAGCGACACGGTGATCGACAGTACCGTGAAGCCGATTTCCTTGGCCCCGCGCAGCGCAGCGGCACGCGGCTTCTCGCCGGCCTCGATATGGCGAACGATGTTCTCGATCACCACGATCGCATCGTCGACGACGAAACCCACCGACACCGTCAGCGCCAGCAGCGACAGGTTGTCGAGGCTGTAGTCGAGCAGCCACATCGCCACGAATGTCGCCGCCAGCGCCAGCGGCACGGTGACGCCGGCAATCGCCGTCGGCACACCACGGCGCAGGAACAGAAACATCACCAGGATCACCAGCGCGGTCGACAGCACCAGCGCCAGTTGCACTTCTTCCACCGAAGCGCGAATGGTCTGCGTGCGATCGGCCTGAATCGACAGCTCGACACCCGGCGGCAAGCTGGCGCGCAGTGCGGGCAGCTGATCGAGGATCTGGTCGACGGTCTCGATGACGTTGGCATCGGCCTGCTTGCGGATGAAGATCAGCACCGCGCGCTTGCCGTTGTACCAGCCGGCCAGACGGGCGTTCTCCTGGCCGTTGATCACCGTGGCCACCGAGGACAGCGGGATCGGCACGCCGTCCCGCGTGGCGATGATGGCGTTGCGGAAATCCTCGACGGTGGCCAGCTGGTCATCGGCATCGATGACCCAGGTCTGCGCCTCGTCGCTCAAGGAGCCCTTGGCGCGATTGACGGTCAGCGCATTGATCGCCGTGCGCACCGTCGCCATCGACAGGCCCATCTGTGCCAGCTGCGCCGGGTTCGCCTGGATGCGGATCGCCGGCTTCGCAGCGCCGGAGATCTGCACTTCAGCGACGCCTTCGACCTGCGACAGACTCGGGTTCAACTGGTTGTCGGCGAACTCGTAGACCTTGTCGAGGCCAACGGTATCGGAGGTCAGCGCCAGGATCAGGATCGGCGAATCATTGGGATTGGCCTTGCGCCAGACCGGCGGGGCCGGCAAGCCGGCAGGCAGATCGGCCAGCGAGGCATTGATCGCCGCCTGCACGTCACGCGCCGCACCATCGATATCGCGATCGAGATCGAACTGCAGCACCACGGTGGCGCTGCCGAGTGCGCTCGACGAGGTGATCTCGTTGACGCCGGGAATCTGGCCGAAGCGCCGTTCCAGTGGCGCAGCCACGGTCTGCGCCATGGTTTCCGGGCTGGCGCCGGGCTGCTGGGTCGAGACAAAAATGATCGGGAATTCGACCTGCGGCAGCGGCGCCACCGGCAGCCGCGAATAGGCCAGCGCGCCGATCAGGAAGATGCCGACCGCCAGCAGGGTGGTGCCGATCGGCCGCGCGATGAAGGGCGCGCTGAGGTTCATCGGGCTGGACTCGGCTGCTGGATTCGACGCTGAAAAGCATGCTCACGCAGAGAACGCGGAGCACGCAGAGAGAAGCCAAGGAAAGGAAAAACGCTTTTGCTGTTCTCTGCGTCCTTTGCGTTCTCCGCGTGAGACCAGGCTTTTGCCTTGCTCACGCCGCGCCCGCCGCTGCCTCGGGCAGCGCACGAAAGCGCTTCGCCAGTCGGTCCATCGCCAGATAGATCACCGGCGTCGTGTACAGGGTCAGCATCTGGCTCAGCACCAGGCCGCCGACGATGGCGATGCCGAGCGGATTGCGCAGCTCCGAACCAGTGCCCGATTCCAGGGCCAGCGGCAGCGCGCCGAGCAGCGCGGCCATGGTCGTCATCATGATCGGCCGGAAGCGCAGGCAGGCGGCTTCGAAGATCGCATCAGCAGGCGGCTTGCCGTAATCGCGCTCGGCCTCCAAAGCGAAGTCGATCATCATGATCGCGTTCTTCTTGACGATGCCGATCAGCAGCACCACGCCGATCAGCGCCACCACCGAGAAATCCTGTCCGGTCAGCAGCAGCGCCAGCAGCGCGCCGACGCCAGCGGATGGCAGGGTCGACAGGATGGTGATCGGGTGGATGTAGCTCTCGTAGAGCACGCCGAGGACGATGTAGATCACCACAATGGCCGCCAGAATCAGCCAGGGCATGCTGGCCAGCGAGGTCTGGAACTCGGCGGCACTACCGGAGAAGCTGCGCTGCACCGAGGTCGGCAGGCCGATCTCCGCAGCCGCCGCATCGATCGCCGGCAAGGCGTGGCTCAACGACTGGCCGGCGGCGAGATTGAACGACAAGGTGGCCGACGGTAGCTGGCCGAGATGGCTCAGCACCAGCGGGCCGCGCACCGTGGTTGCGGTTGCCACGGCGGACAGCGGCACCAGGCTGCCGCTGGTTGATTTCACATAGAGCTGATCGAGCGCATCGGGCCGCTTGCGGAACTCTGGCGGCACTTCGAGCACAACCCGGTACTGGTTGATCGCCGTGAAGATGGTCGTCACCTGACGCTGACCGAAAGCGTCATAGAGCGTGTCGTCGATCGCCTGCACCGCCACGCCGAGGCGGCTGGCGCGATCGCGCTGGATGTCGAGCTTGAGGTACAGGCCATCGACCTGCTGATCGGTGGTGACATCGTTCAACTCGGGCTGGCGTTTCAGCGCGTCGATGAACTTCGGCGTCCACTCCGCGAGTTCGGCGGCATCGAGGCTTTTCAGCACCAGTTGAAACTGGGTGCGGGCGATACGGCTGTCGATCTGCAGATCCTGCACCGGCTGCATGAACAGGGTGATGCCTTCGACATTGGCCGCCAGCGTCTTCAGGCGGCGAATGACGTCATCGGCGCTGGCATCACGCTCGCCGCGCGGCTTCAGCACGATGTTCAGGCGGCCGGTGTTCAGAGTCGGATTGATGCTGCCGGAACCGACGAAGGCGGCGACGCTCTGCACGTCCGGATCGACGCGAATCGCTTCGCTCAGCGCAAAAGTGCGTGCCTGCATCGCCGGGAAGGAGATGCTCGCTTCGGCTTCGGCCACACCGACGATCACGCCGGTGTCCTGCTGCGGCAGCAGACCCTTCGGAATGCTGATGAACAGCCAGGCGGTGGCGATCAAGGTGAGCGCAAAGACCAGCAAGGTCTGCCTGGGCCTTGCCATCACCCAGCGCAAGCTCCGGGAATAGCCATCGAGCAGATTGTCGAACTGCCGCTCGCTCCACTCGAACAGACGGCCGTGCTTGGCATTCGGGTCTTCGGCCTTCAGCAGCTTGGCGCACATCATCGGCGTCAGGGTCAGCGACACGAAGGCCGACAGGGTCACGGCGATGGTCAGCACCAGCGCGAACTCGCGGAACAGCCGGCCGATGACGCCGGACATGAACAGCAGCGGGATGAACACCGCGATCAAGCTGACGGTCAGCGACACCACGGTGAAGCCGATCTGCTTGGCGCCCTTGCGCGCGGCGGTTTCCGGGTCTTCACCGGCTTCGATGTAGCGGACGATGTTCTCGATCATCACGATCGCATCGTCGACGACGAAACCAGTGGCGATGGTCAGCGCCATCAAGCTGAGGTTATCGAGCGAAAAACCGCACAGCGCCATGACGCCGAAGGTGCCGATGATCGACAGCGGCAGCGCCACGCTGGGGATCACCGTCGCCCACAGCTTGCGCAGGAACACGAAGATCACCATCACCACCAGCACCACGGTGAGCATCATCGTGAACTGCACGTCGTGTACCGAGGCGCGAATGGTTTCGGTGCGATCGGCGAGCACTTCCAGGTGAATCGACGCCGGGATGTTCGCGGTCAACTGCGGCAGCAGCGCCTGGATGCGCTGCACGGTTTCGATGATGTTGGCACCCGGCTGGCGGCGGACATCGACCAGCACCGCTGGACGAGATTCGCTCGGTCGATCGGACGTTGCGTCTGCCGTCCCTGGCGAGGCAGTGTGCGCTTCGCTGGCCCCGGCCTGGCCATCCTTGGCCAGGCGTTCGTCGCCGCTGCGAGCGGTGCTCGCAAAGCGCGTCGAGCTCACCCAAGCCGCCAACTGCTCGTTCTCCACACCTTCGATGACGGTCGCGATATCGCTCAAGCGCACCGGCGCGCCATTGCGGTAGGCGATGATCACCGGCTTGTACTCGTCGGCCGAGATGATCTGGTCGTTGGAGCCGATGGTGAAGCTCTGCTTGGGGCCATCGAAGCTGCCTTTCGGCGCGTTGACGTTGGCCTGCTGCAGCGCCGTGCGAATGTCTTCCAGCCCGAGCTGCAAGCTGGCCAGCGCGGTCGGATTGGCCTGGATGCGCACTGCCGGCCGCTGGTTGCCCTGGATCGACACCAGACCGACGCCGCTGACCTGCGACAGCTTCTGCGCCAGCACCGAATCGGCGAAATCGGCGACCTGATTCTGCGGCAGCACTTCGGAGCTGATCGCCAGCTGCAGGATCGGCGCATCGGCCGGATTGACCTTGTTGTAGACCGGCGGATACGGCAGGTCATTCGGAAGCGTGCCGCGCGCCGCGTTGATCGCCGCCTGCACGTCCTGCGCGGCATTGTCGATGTCGCGGTCGAGCACGAACTGCAGGGTGATCGTCGACAGGCCGAACGCCGAGTTCGAGTTCATCGACGACATGCCGGCGATGGTGCCGAACTGCCGCTCCAGCGGTGTCGTCACCAGCGATTCGATGACCTGCGGGCTGGCACCCGGCAATTGCGTGGAGACCTGGATGGTCGGGAAATCGACATCCGGAAGTGCCGCGATCGGCAGGCCACGATAGCCGAGCGCACCGAGCAGCAGCACCGCGATCATCAACAGCGTGGTCGCGATCGGGCGCGAGATGAAGGGTTCGGAGACGCTCACTTGAGACCTTCCTTTGAAGCAAGCGCCGCACTAGCCCTCTCCCCCCGGGAGAGGGTTGGGTGAGGGACTACGATCAAGCGCAGCGCACTGCTGAAGCAGCGCCCCTCACCCCCAGCCCCTCTCCCGGAGGTAGAGGGGAGACCGGCGCTTGGGACGATGGGCATGCTCAACTCCGCTTCGCCTTCGCATCGGCCGCGGGTGCCGGCGCCGGATCGCTGGCCAGCCGTATCTTCGAACCCGGCTGCAGCCGGTACTGACCCTCGACGACGATGCGATCGCCGTCGTTTAGGCCCTTGGCGATCAGCGCCGTGCCGTTCTCGCTGCGGGCGACGGTGACGTCGCGCTTGTCGGCGATGCGGGTGCCCTGGTCATCGGTTTTTTCGACATAGACGAAATCGCCGTTCGGGCCGCGCTGCACCGCGCTGGCGGGAATCACCAGGCCGTTCTTCTCGGTGCGCACCAGCAGCCGCATGTTGACGAACTGACCCGGCCACAGCGCCCGATCCTGATTGGCGAACGTCGCTTTCAGGCGGATGGTGCCGGTGGTCTGGTCGATCTGGTTGTCGACCACGGTCAGCTCGCCGCTGGCGATCTGCTTGCTGTTGTCGCGATCGAAGGCCAGCACTTTCACACCCTGCCCGCCGGCGGCGCGGATCTCGGCCAGGCTTTGCTCGGGCAAGGTGAACAGCACCGAGATCGGCATCACCTGGGTAACCACGACGATACCGGTGGTGGTGCCGGCGTCGACGATGTTGCCGACATCGACCAGCCGCAAACCGGTGATGCCGGAGATCGGCGCGGTGATCCGCGCAAAGCCCAGCGAAATGCGCGCGCTCTGCACCGCAGCTTCATTGGCGCGCACGGTGGCTTCGGTCTGGGCCACGGTCTGAGCCTGGGTATCGAGCTGCTGCTTCGACACATAGCCATCACCGACCAGTTCGCTGAAACGCTGCAGATCGCGCTTGGCGGTATTCAGCAGCGCCTGGTTCTGGGCTTGCTGCGCCTGCGCCTGCTGCAGTTGCGCATCGAAGTTGCGCGGATCGATCTGCGCCAGCAGCTCGCCGGCCGTAACCTCCTGGCCTTCCTGGAATGCCACCGACACCAGTTGACCGCTGACCTGCGGCCGCACCGTCACCGTGTTGAACGCCTGCACGGTGCCGAGGCCGTCGAGGTAGATCGGCACATCGCGGCGGCCGACATCGGCAACCAGCACCGGAATCGGCCCATTCGCGCCGGGGCGACCGCCCTTGCCCGAGGCGGGCGCGGCCGCGCTGCCACCGGCGGCAAGCTCGCTTTTCGCGCCGGACGCGGAGCGTTCGTGCAACAGGAAGTAGCCGATCACGGGGGCGGCTACCGCCAGCAACAGCGCGATGGCAACGACTCTGCGCATGCGATTTTTCCCATCCATCTGAAAGTTTGTCTGCACTGGCGGCTTGCACGGGCGCGCGCCCGGCGGGCAGGCATGAGCCGCTTGGACGTGTCGCAACCGCATTGGTTCGCCGCCGGCCCCAATCCCTCGGAACCTTGGCCGAACCATCGAGCTACCTTGCTTCAGCGCAGTGCCAGCCCGCAAGCAGGGGACGGGTGAAGTTCGGTAACGAAGCGATCAGGCCAGCGTTGCGACCAGAACGACCAGCAGCCCCAGCTCGACCAGCTCGACGCCGGCACCCAGCGCATCGCCGCACTGGCCGCCGAGCCGATGCTTCAGGAACAGACCCCAGCCGGCAATCAGCAACGGCGCAATCAGCAGCCGTGGACTGAGCCAGGCGCTGGCGACTGCCAGCAGCAGCGCCCACAGCAGTACCGCCCAGGGCTGGCGATCCCAGGCGAAGCGATCGCCCATGCCGCCATGCAGCGATGGCAGCCACCAGACCCAGACCAGCGGCCCCAAGCGCGCCCAGGCCGGAATCAGCAGCAGGGCCGCAAAGCTCGCTCCGGGCAGAGTCAGCAGCACCAGCTTGGCGAGCAGCATCAGCACCAGCGCCAACACGCCGAAACTGCCGAGGTGCGGATCCTTCAGCACCTCGAAGAAGCGCTTGGGATCACGATGTGAAGCACCGAGCGCATCGGCCAGATCGGCCAGACCATCGAGATGCAGCCCGCCGGTGACCCAGACCCAAAGCACGAGCACCAGCAGCGCCGCGAACGCCGGATGCTGATCGCGGGCGAGCATCGCCAGCCCAGCCAGCAGCGCGCCGATGATCAGGCCGACCAGCGGAAACCAGACCGCGCAGCGCGCCAGATCGGCAGGCTCGAAGTCCCGGACCTGCGGTGTCGGCAGGCGGGTCAGGAACTGGGTGGCGAGGATCAGGCCGCGCATGGGCAGGCAATTTTCTCGAAGCGATAGCTGCGGCAGTTTTCTGGATGAGGCGCCCTTCTTATTGATTCGGCCACCAAATAGTTGAACGAAAGGACACGCTGAGACTTGAAGGGTGCA
>JAUXYM010000106.1 GCA_030694365.1 Nevskia sp.
CGCGGCTGCTTGGTGTTCTCGCCGATGCTGAAAGCGAAGAATTCCGGGCACCTGATCTACTCCGCGTCGATGGCCGGACTGATGCATCCGCCGATGATGTAGGCCTACATCGCCACCAAGGCCGCGGTCGTCGCGCTCAGCGAAACCCTGCACGCGGAACTGCATCCGCATGGCGTCAAGGTCAGCGTGGTCTGCCCGGCGTTCTTCCGCACCAATCTCGCCGAGTCGGTCCGCACCGCGAATGCCGACATGGCGCGGCTGACCGCGAAGCTGATCAACAAGTCGCCGATCGGTGCCGACGAGATTGCCGCGCAGGTCTTGGCCGGCGTCGCGAAAGGCGATTTCCACGTGCTGACCCACGTCAAGGAAAAACGCATCTGGCTGTTCAAGCGCGCGGTGCCGTTCGCGATCTACGCGGCGGCGATGCGCCGGCAGATGGCGAAGATGATGGCCAAGCGGAAGCCGCTGTCCTGAAGCCAGCGATCGACTAGATCGGCCGTCTTCGTTTTTCCATCGCTATGTAAACCACCTAATATCGGCGCTCCCTCACCGCTCCGGTTTCGCCATGCGTCTGCCATTCGCCTTCATCGCCCTGCTCGTTCTCAGCTGCAACGCTCGCGCCGAACAAGCCGTGCGGGTGTTCGCGGCGGCCAGCCTGAGCAGCGTGCTGAACGAGATCGGCAAGCAGTGGCAGCAGGCCGGGCATCCAGCGCCGAGCCTGGCCTATGCGGCCTCGTCGGCGCTCGCCAAGCAGATCGAAGCCGGCGCGCCAGCCGATCTGTTCGCCTCGGCCGATCTCGGCTGGATGGACTACGTCGAGCAGAAGAGCAAGCTGGTCCCCGGCACCCGGATCAGCCTGCTCGGCAATGCGCTGGTGCTGATCGCACCGCTTGGCCGCAGCTTCAAGGTCGACATGCGCGCCGGCGGCGATCTGGCCCAAACCTTCGAAGGCAAGCTGTGCACCGGCGAAACCAGCTCGGTGCCGGCCGGCGTCTACGCCCGGCAGAGCCTGACCGCACTCGGCTGGTGGGATGCCTTGCAAGGCCGCATCGTCGGTGCCGATGATGTGCGCACCGCACTCGCCTTCGTCGAACGCGGCGAATGTGCAGCAGGCATCGTCTATGCGACCGATGCTGTGATCAGCGACAAGGTGGAAGTCGTCGCGACCTTTCCGGCCGATAGCCGCAAGCCGGTGATCTACCCGTTCGCGCTGATCGCCGATGCGCGGCCGGAAGCCGCCGCCTTTCTCGACTACCTGAAAACCTCGCCCGCAGCCGCCGCCGTCTTCCAGCGCAATGGCTTCGTGCTGCTGATGCCGAAATGATCCGGCGATGACTCCACGATGACTCTGACGCCGGACGAGTGGCAGGCGCTCCTGCTGTCAGCGAAGGTCGCCAGCTGCGCAACCCTGATCTGCCTGCCGGCCGGCATCGCGCTGGCCTGGCTGCTGGTCCGTCGAGAGTTTCCCGGCAAGCTGCTGATCGAAACGCTCGTGCAACTGCCGATGGTGCTGCCGCCGGTGGTGCCCGGGTATTTGCTGTTACTGCTGCTCGGCACCCAGGGGCCGGTCGGCGGCTGGTTGCAGGCGCAGTTCGACATCGTCCTGGCCTTCACCTGGAAGGGTGCGGTGCTGGCCTCGGCGGTGATGGCCTTTCCGCTGATGGTGCAGCCAGTGCGGCTGGCGTTCCGGATGATCGACCGTCGCCTGGAACAGGCCGCCAGCACGCTAGGCGCAACGCCCTGGCGGGTGTTCCTGAGCATCACCCTGCCGCTGGCGCTGCCCGGCATCATTGCCGGCGCGATGCTTTGCTTCTCGCGCAGTCTCGGCGAGTTCGGCGCGACGATGGCCTTCGTCGGCAACATCCCCGGCGAGACCCGGACCCTGCCGCTGGCGATCTACAGTTTCACGCATCTGCCCGACGGCGAAGCAGCGGCACTGCGGCTGACCTTGCTGTCGATCGCGCTGGCCTTCGCGGCCCTGATCGCCAGTCACTTGATCACCCGCCGTACCGAGCGCCTGCTCGGCCAGCTCGAACCGCGAGGCCGCGATGCTGGCGCTTGATCTGGCGTTTTCGCGCGGCAACTTCAGCCTGCAGGCGCAGACCCGAATCGGACCCGGCGTCACCGGCATCTGCGGCCCTTCCGGCGCTGGCAAGAGCACCTTGCTGAGCCTGATCGCCGGCCTGCTGAAACCGCAGCGCGGCTCGCTGCATTTCGGCGATGACTGCCTCGTCGACGTCGCCCGCCAGCATTTCCTGCCGCCCTGGCAGCGCCACTTCGGCCTGGTGTTCCAGGATGGCCAGCTATTCCCGCATCTGAGCGTGCGCGACAACCTGCTGTACGGCTGGAAGCAACTGGCACCGGAGGCGCGGCGCTTCACCTTGACCCAGGTCACCGCCTTGCTGGAGATCGACGGCCTGCTAGCTCGCCGGCCGCTGCAATTGTCCGGCGGTGAGCGCCAGCGGGGCGCGCTCGGCCGGGCGCTGCTGTAATCACCGCGCCTGCTGCTGCTCGACGAACCGCTGTCGTCGCTGGATGAACGCCTGAAGCAGCAGATCCTGCCGTTCCTGAAACGGATCAAGACCGAGACCGGGCTGCCGATGATCTATGTCAGCCATTCGCGCGCCGAGGTCGACTACCTCGCCGATCGGGTGCTGACCGTTGATGCCGGCCAGTTGTGCGACTGACAACAGTGCACTAGGTCTCATCGACGCCTCTGCATCCGGTGCAGCAACTGGACGCAGCCTTCGGGGCAACCCGACAATCCGCGCCCTTGATCACCACGGCAGCGGACGGCTACATGGCGGACAACAGCGATGCAGCGGGCGACGTGCCGGTCTGGAAGTTCGGCGCCGCGGTGTTCGACGAAGCGGCCCGCGAGCTGCGCGTTGCCGGCGAGGTTCAGGAGCTGGACGCGAAGACGCTGGATGTCCTGCTGCTCCTGCTGCGCCACGCCGGCGAGGTGGTGACCAAGGAGGAAATCTTCGTCTCGGTGTGGGCCGGGCGAAGCACCGTTGAAGGTGTGCTCAGCAATGCCGTCAGCCGCCTGCGCAAGGTGCTGCGCGACGACGGCCAGACCCTGATCGTGACTCAGCACCGGATCGGCTATCGCTACGCGGGCGCGGTCAGCCGTAGCTGGATCAGCCGCGGCCCGGTCGACACCCGGCTCACGCCGGGCGATCCGGTGCCGACTCGCAGCGCCTGGCGGCTGGTACGTGCACTGGGACCGGAACCGAGCCGGGTCTGGCTGGCCGAACACGACAAGACCCGCGAACCGCGCGTCTTCAAGTTCGCCCAGGATGGCCAGGCGCTCACGGCGCTGAAGCGCGAAGTGACCATCGCCCGCGTCGCCCGCGCGGTGCTCGGCGAACGGCGCGATCTGGCGCAGATCCTCGAATGGAATTTCGAGTCGGCACCGTTCTTCATCGAATGCGCTTACGGCGGCGACAACCTGGTCGCCTGGGCCGAGCAGCGCGGCGGCCTGGCGACGCTGGACCTGGCCGCGCGCCTGGTGCTGTTCGTGCAGATCGCCGAGGCCGTGGCTGCGGTGCACAGCGCCGGCATCCTGCACAAGGACCTCAAGCCGAGCAATGTGCTGGTCTGGGAAGACGAGGCCGGCAACCGGGGCATCCGCCTCGCCGACTTCGGCCTCGGCACCCTGCTTCACGATGCCGAACAGATCGCCGCCTTGGGCGTGACGCGGCAAGGGCTGACCTTGGTCGACGGCGATCCGGCACTGACCAGCGGCACGCCGCTGTATCTGGCGCCGGAGCTGCTCGCCGGCCAGATGCCGACCACCCAGTCGGATCTCTACGCGCTCGGCATCCTGCTGTTCCAGCTCTGCGTCGGCAGTTTCCAGGCCCGGCCGTCGCCGGGTTGGGAAGCGGAGATCGCCGATCCGCTGCTGCGCGAGGACATCGCGCTGGCCGCCAGCGGCGATCCAGCGCGGCGTCTGCATTCGGTCGACGAACTGCTCGGCCGGCTGCGCCGGCTCGAAATCCGGCGTCAGGAGCAGGCTGACTACATCAGCCTGCAACAGCGCGCCCAGGAAGCCGAACAGGCGCTGCAGCGCACCAAGGCGCGGCGGCCGGCGCTGATCGCGGCCTTCGCCAGCGTCGCCATCGGCCTCGCCGTCGTCTCCTGGCTGCTGCTGCGCGAAGCGCGGGCGCTGGATGATGCGCAGCGCCAGCGCAGCATCGCCCAGGCGACGGTCGACTTCTTCAGCCAGGACCTGATCGGCCAGGCCAACCCGAAGAACCACGGCAGCGTCGCCATGACCGTCGCCGAAGCGGTGGATCGCGCCGCCGCGAAGATCGACTCGCGACTCGGCAGACGGCCGGAGATTGCAGCACCGCTGCATGCCGCAGTCGGCGACCTGTACGGCGCGCTGGGCCGTTACGACCAGGCGCAGCTTCATTTCGATTCGGCGCGCCGGCTGTATGTCGACGGCGACGCTGATAGCCATTCCGGGCAGCCCGACGAAGCCGCGCGGATGGCGATTGAATCAGCCGTGTCCCTCGCTCGCAGCGGCCAAGCCGAAGCCGCCCGGCAGGCCTTGACCGCGCTGGCGAAACCGTCCGATCAGGACATCGATCGGGGCATCGATCAGGCGCTGTACGACAACCGCCTGCGCTGCGCCGAAAGCGATCTGGCGATGCTGGCGCAGGACACGCAATCGGGCGCCGCCTTCGCCACGCAGTGCCTGCGGGGCTTGGAGCGTCTCGCCCCGACCGGTGGCCCCCGGCTGATGACCGAGCTTGCCCAGCGGCGCGTCGTCCATTGCACCACCACCCTGCGCCTCGGCAACGCCGCCGACGCCGAGCGCGAAAGCCGTCTGCTGCTCGCGCAACTGCAGGCCGATCCGGAATTCGGCCCGGCACATCCGCTGAGCCTGACGCTGCAGACCACGCTCGGCGACAGCCTGCGGATACTCGAACGGGTTCCGGAAGCATTGGTGGTGCTGGAACCGTTGCCGGCCCTACTCGCCGAGCAGTACGGCCGGCGGCACATGATCTATGCGCGGGCGGCGATGATTCTCGGCGACGCCTACAGCCAGGCCAAGCGCTTCGACAAAGCGATCGCGCTGTTTGTCGATCTGGTCGACACCTTCGATACCGGCTTCGACGGCCGCCACCCGTATGCGCTCATCGCGATCCAGAACCTGGCCACCGTCTACAACGACGCCGGACGCGACCGCGACCGCGTGGCCACACTCGAACGCGGCCTGCGCATCGTCGAGCGCAACTACGGCCCGGATAGCCCGGTCGAGCACCGTCTGCACTACGACGTCGCCGACAGCCTGCTGAAGCTCGCCGACATCCAAGCGGCGCTGCCGCACCTCGCCGTGCTACGGCAGCCACGCCTGGAAGCGGTCTCGCCCCACGGCAACTGGACCGGACGCCTCGAACTGATGCGCGGCCGGGCGGACCTGCAACAGGCGCACTACACGGACGCCGCGCAGCACATCAACACCGCGATCACCGCCCTGGCTGGCAAACGAGACGGCCACCTGCAGGAACGCGCTGAAGCTTTCCTGGCGCGCGCCCGACGCCATGACGGCAGCAGCGAAGCACCGGTCTGGGCGATGACGTTCGAGGACTAAAAACCGCTGGCAGTCTCGCGCCCTAGAACATTTCCCTTCAAATCCTTACAAAGCACTCGTCATTCCCGCGAAGGCGGGAATCCAGTTCTGATGCGGCGCGCTACGGCCGAAACTGGATGCCCGCCTGCGCGGGCATGACGGGCTTTGATGTGTCTTTTTATTGATTCGGCCACGAAATAGTTGAACAAGGTGATACGTCTGAATTTGATGCC
>JAUXYM010000107.1 GCA_030694365.1 Nevskia sp.
CGATCCGCGCGGTGTCGGCACCGTCCCAGGTGCAGGCCGAACTGCCGATCGACGAGGCCGCCGCGCTGACCGTGGAAACCACGCGCCGCGAGATTCAGGACCTGCTCGCCGGCCGTGACGACCGCCTGCTGGTGATCGTCGGCCCCTGCTCGATCCACGATCCGAAAGCCGCGCTGGAATACGCCGCGAAGCTGAAGGCGCTGCGTCCGTCGCTGGCCAGGAACCTGCTGATCGTGATGCGCGTGTATTTCGAAAAGCCGCGCACCACGGTGGGCTGGAAGGGCCTGATCAACGATCCGAACCTCGATGATTCCTACGACATCGACACCGGCCTGCGGACCGCGCGGAAGCTGTTGCTGGAACTGAACTCGGACGGCATGCCGGCCGGTGTGGAATTCCTCGACATCCTGACGCCGCAGTACCTCGCCGATCTGGTGTCCTGGGGTGCCATCGGTGCGCGCACCACGGAATCCCAGCTGCATCGCGAAATGGCGAGTGGTTTGTCCTGCGCAGTCGGCTTCAAGAACGGCACCGATGGCTCGGTGAAGGTCGCGGTCGACGCCGTGCAGTCGGCGCGCGCGCCGCACCGCTTCCTGTCGGCGACCCAGGAAGGCCAGATCTCGATCTTCGAGACCGCCGGCAATCCGGACAGCCACGTGATCCTGCGCGGCGGTTCCACTGGCACCAACTTCGATTCCGCCAGCGTCGATGCCGCCGCGGCCGCGATGACCAAGGCCGGCATGCGGCCGGCGGTGATGGTCGACTTAAGCCACGCCAACAGCCGCAAGCAGCATCGCCTGCAGATCGAGGTCGGCCGCGATGTCGCCGGCCAGCTCGCCGAAGGTTCCGAGCGGATCATCGGCGTGATGATCGAAAGCCATCTGGTCGAAGGCCGTCAGGAAATCGGCCCACGCGAGCAGATGGTCTACGGCCAGAGCGTCACCGATGCCTGCCTGGCCTGGGACGACACCGCCGACCTGCTGCGCACCCTGGCGGGTGGCGTCGCGGCGCGCCGGGAGCGGCTGGCGCAGTCGGCGTGATCGCGCTTAGCGCGTCGGGATAGCGGCTTCATCGCGTATCCCGACGGATTCTGCGTCGCCTGCTTCCTTTGCTCTTCTGCTTTCATCTAACCATTCCGCGCTATCGCGCGGGAAGCTGTAGTCGGATCGCGAGCCCTTCTGATCGCCCCCCCGGCCCGGCCAAACATCACTGCCGGGCGTTCAGATTCGCAGCGAGCAGTGCTCGCAAAGCGCGAATCTTCACCCTGTGCTTCTCGGCCATGACGGGGCTTTTCGCCGCGCCCCTTTCAGGGCCTATCCGCCATGGCCTGCGATGCTCGGCGCGCTTAAGGGGGACCAACGTCCACAGCAACAGCAGAATCAAAAGCACAGCCAAAGCAACATCAAAAGCCCACGTCATACCGGCGAAAGCCGGTATCCAGGGCTGCACGCGCGAACGCCTCGACTCTGGATACCGGCTTCCGCCGGAATGACGGTGTTGATGTGAGGGTGCTTTTGATGGGCTGTTGCCTTGGCTACTGCTTCTGCCGAGGACGTTATCCCCCGGCATGACGCCGCGCATCGCTTCCGAGTAGCCCGGGATAGCAGCCCGCTCAACCCGCCCGCAAGCCCGCCAACACCGCCGCCGTCTCCGGCCGCAGGCCGCGCCAGCGCTGAAATGCTACGGCGGCCTGCTCGACCAGCATGCCGAGGCCATCCGACAGGATCGACGCGCCCTCGGCCTTCGCCCAGGCCAGGAACGGCTCGGAGGCCGGCCCGTAGTTCAGGTCATAGGCGATGGCGCCCGACGCGAACAGGCCCGGCGGCAGACGTGGCACTGCGCCCTGGTGGCCGGCGCTGGTGGCGTTCAGCACCACGTCGAACTGGTCGCCCTTCAGCGACAGATGGGTGCGCGGCACGATGTTGCCTAGCGATTTCATCGCGGCGGCAATCTCTTCCGGCTTCCAGGGATTGCGGTTGGAGATCGCCAGGATCGCCGGCGCTTCGGCGAGCAGCGGCGCGAGGATGCCGCGTGCGGCACCGCCGGCGCCGAGCACCAGCACCCGCTTGCCACGGATGGCGACGCCGAGGTTGGCGACCAGATCGCGGACCAGCCCGGCGCCGTCGGTGTTGTCGCCCTGCCAGCCGGTCGCGGTGCGGATCAGCGTATTGACCGCGCCGGCCTGCTCGGCAGCATCGGTCCGGCTTTCGCACAGGCTCACGGCGGCGGTCTTGTGCGGCAGGGTCAGGTTGAAACCCTGCCAGCCTTCGCCGTGGAAACGGGTCAGCGAAGGGCCAAGCTCATCCGGGGCGATTTCGTAAGCCTCGTACAGCAGCTTCTGGCCCAGGCTCTCGGCGAACGCGGCGTGGATGCGCGGCGACTTGGAATGGGCGACCGGCTGCCCGAGCACCCCGTAACGGCTGACTTCACGATCAACGTTGGACATCAAGCGTCCTTCAGCCACTGTGCCGCCTGCTTCGAGAAATAGCTCAGCACCATGTCGGCACCGGCGCGGCGGAAGCAGAGCAGCGATTCCATCACCGCTTTCTTCTCGTCGAGCCAGCCGTTCTGCGCAGCGGCCTTGAGCATCGCGTACTCGCCGCTGACCTGATACGCGGCGACCGGCACGCCGTACTCGTCCTTGATGCGGCGAATGATGTCGAGATAGGGCATGCCTGGCTTGACCATGACGATGTCGGCACCTTCGGCGATATCCAGGCCGACTTCGCGCAGCGCTTCGTCGCTGTTCGCCGGGTCCATCTGGTAGGTGCGCTTGTCGCCCTTCAGCGCCGTGGCGGTGCCGACGGCATCGCGGAACGGGCCATAGAACGCACTTGCGTACTTGGCGGCGTAGCTGAGGATCATCGTGTTGTGGCGCATGTCGCGCTCCAGCACCGAGCGAATGGCGCCGACCCGGCCATCCATCATGTCGCTCGGTGCCAGCACGTCGGCACCGGCGCGGGCCAGCATCACGGCCTGCTTGCGCAGTGCTTCGAGGGTGATGTCGTTGGCGACGTAACCGGCTTCATCGAGGATGCCGTCGTGGCCGTGGCTGGTGTACGGATCGAGCGCGATGTCGACGATCACACCGAGGCCCGGGCAAGCTTCCTTGACGCGGGCAATGGCGCGCGGGATCAGGCCGTCCGGGTTCAGCGATTCGCTGCCGAATTCATTCTTCAGCGCGGGCGGAATGACCGGGAACATCGCCACGGCGCTGATGCCGAGCGCAGCCAGCTCCCGGCATTCGGCACCCAGCTCGTCGAGATTGCGGCGCAGCTGGCCGGGCATCGAGGTGATCGGCCCGCGCAGATCGCCTTCGGCGACGAACAGCGGCTGGATCAGCTGGCCAGCGGCAAGCCGCGTTTCGCGGCTCAGCTCGCGGGAAAACGCGGCGGCACGCAGGCGGCGCGGACGAGTAGCGGGATAGGCACTGTGAACCACGGCAGTCTCGCAAGCTGGGGAGGCGGGATTATAGTCGCCGGCCATCGCGATCAGCCTGAGCCCCGGCTTGGCGATGGCTTCGGGACACTGCAGCAGCGCGTCACCCGTTGCGCCAGAACGACGCACGAGCTTGTTATGCTCGGGTAATGACACCCCTCCGATTCTTCAGGTCCGACGTCTGATGAGTTCTGCCAACGCCGATCCCGAACGCCTGATCCGCCTGCTCGCAGAGACCGGCGCCGGCAACCAGCGCGCCTTTGCCCAGCTCTATCAGGCCTGCAGCTCGCATCTGTACGCCTTGCTGCTGCGTATGCTGAAACGTCGGGATTGGGCCGACGAAGCCTTGCAGGACTGTTTCTTGCGGGTTTGGCAGAAAGCTGACACCTACGCGCCGGAGAAAGGCGCGCCGTTGACCTGGCTGCTGACCGTCGCGCGCTATCGCGCACTGGACCTGCTGCGCATGAAGCGGCCGGAAGTCGAGATGCCGGAGGAAGGCGAAGAAGCGCCGATGACCTTCGCCGATCTCGGACAAAGCCCCGAAGATGGGGCCGTGGAGCGGGAAGGAATGGGCATGTTGCGGGAGTGCATGAAGGACTTGCAGGACGAACAGAAGCGCAGCGTGCTGCTGGCTTACTACGAGGGCTATACGCATCAGGAACTGGCGCGGCAGATGAACGCGCCATTGGGTACGGTAAAGAGCTGGGTGCGCCGCGGTCTGTCGCGCCTTCGTGAATGTCTGGATCGGTGAGCAAGGGCACGCCATGAGGTACGACAACGCCAAGCTGCGCCAGATGCTCGCCGCCGAGTACGTGCTCGGCACCCTGCGCGGTCGCGCACGCCGCCGTTTCGAGCGGCTCGCGAAAACCGATGCCGCCGCGCAGGCAGAAATCCGCTTCTGGGAAACCCGTCTCGCCGGTCTCGCCAGTAGCCTGGTGCCGCAGACGCCGCCGCCGGCGATCTGGCAGAACCTGGAACAGCAGATCGATACCAATCCGCCGAGCGGCGTGACGCCGATCCGCAAGCCGGTAACCGCTGCGCTGCCGAAACAAGCCGCCAACAGCGGCCCGCCGCCAGCGCCGATGTGGCGCATCCTCGCCGGCCTCGCCACCGCTGCCGCCGTGGTGCTCGCGGTCATGGTCGGGGGTCGCAGTCCGCTGTCGGAGAAGGCTGCTGTGCCGGTTGCGGCCGCGCCGGCTCCAGCCCAGGTCGCAACAGCTGCCGCAACCGTTTATGTGTCGCTGCTGAAGCTGCCGGAATCGACCATGCAATGGACGCTCAGCGTCCGCCCGGAAGCCGATGAAGTGAAGGCGGTGGCCAGCGGCGAATACCCGGCGCTCGGCCAACACAGCCTGGAACTGTGGCTGATCACCGACGCCGGCCCGGTATCGCTCGGCCTGCTGCCGACCACCGGCACCGGCACGATGAAGATGCCGCTCCGTGTCAAAGGCGATCAGCTGACCCTGGCGGTCAGCCTGGAACCGGTCGGTGGCTCGCCAACTGGCCAGCCGACCGGCCCGGTGCTGACTTCGGGACCGGCGATCAAGGCAGTCTGAACCCAGGCCTGCGCAAGCCAAGCTGAAAACGGTGCCCCGGAGCCATTCGGGGCACCGTTTTCGTTTCATCGAGGCCATTCGCTGGCAACCATCGGCGCTGATCGGTACCTTCCCTGTTCGCTCAGCACCACAACCCACGCCCGCTCATGACCGAACCCCGTCCGAATACCGCGCTGCTCGCCATCGACCAGGGCACCACCAGCACACGGGCAATCGTCTTCGATCGGCTGGGCAACAAGCTCGGCGTGTCGCAATGCGAACTGCCGCAGTCGTTTCCTGAGAGTGCCCCCGGCGTCGCCCGCGACGCCGGAAAACTGGCCTTGGTCGAGCACGACGCCGCGCGCATCTGGACCGATACCCTGGCCTGCGCCAAGGGCGCGCTCGCGGATGCCAAGCTGCAGGCCAGTGATCTCGCCGCGATCGGCATCACCAACCAGCGCGAAACCACGGTGATCTGGGATCGCCAGACTGGCGAGCCGATCCACCCGGCGATCGTCTGGCAGGACCGCCGCACCGCCGCCTTCTGCGATGAGCACAGCGCCGCCTTCCTCGATCAGAAGCTGAACCTCAGCACCGGCCTGCTGCTCGATCCCTATTTCTCGGCAACCAAGATCGCCTGGATGCTCGATCACGTCGCCGGTGCCCGGGCCCGCGCCGAAGCCGGCGAGCTGGCTTTCGGCACCATCGATTGCTGGCTGCTCTGGAAGCTGACCGGCGGCAAGGTGCACGCCACCGATGCCACCAACGCTTCGCGCACCCTGCTCTACAACCTGCACACGGCGGACTGGGACGACCCGCTGCTGGCCTTCTTCAAAGTGCCGCGCGCGCTGCTGCCCGAGGTCCGCGATTCCGCCTTCGACTACGGCCAGACCGATGCCGAATGGCTCGGCAGCGCGGTGACCATCGGCGCCCTGGTCGGCGATCAGCAGGCGGCGACCGTCGGCCAGGCCTGCTTCCAGCCGGGCATGATCAAGAGCACCTACGGTACCGGCTGCTTCGTGGTGCTGAACACCGGCGCGAAAGCGGTGCAGTCCGAGCATCGCCTGCTCAGCACCGTCGCCTACCGATTGAATGGCGAGACCACCCACGCGCTGGAAGGCTCGATCTTCGTCGCCGGTGCCGCCGTGCAGTGGCTGCGCGACGCCGTGCACCTGATCGGCTCGGCCGCCGAAACCGAAGCGCTGGCCAAGACCATCCCGGATACCCAGGGTGTCTATCTGGTGCCGGCCTTCACTGGGCTCGGCGCACCGTACTGGGACCCGCGCGCGCGCGGCGCGATCCTCGGCCTGACCCGCGATTCCGGCATCGCCCACATCGTTCGCGCCGCATTGGAATCCGTCTGCTACCAGACCCGCGATCTGCTCGATGCGATGGCCAAGGACGCCGTGGCACCGATCGAACTGAGGGTCGACGGCGGCATGGCGGTCAACAACTGGCTGATGCAGTTCCTCGCCGACATCGTCCGCGTCACCGTGGTCCGTCCGCAGACGGTGGAAACCACGGCACTCGGTGCGGCCCTGCTCGCCGGCCTCACCGCCGGCGTCTACGAATCGCTGGACGAGATCGCCGCACTGTGGCGCGCCGATGCCCGCTTCGAACCAAAGATGGACGCCAAGCGTGCCGATGCGCTGTATGCCGGCTGGGTTGAAGCGGTGGCGCGGACGCGCTCGGCGGCGGCCTGATCAGGCACCGCGCGCTTTCGACACCACCCGCCGCTGCATCCCGCACCGGCATCTCGATGAACAGCGCGCCCCCGGTGCGGCGCGAGGGCAGCGACCTGCAGGTTTCGTGAGCTTGCTTTTTACCTGGGTGCCTATGTGCTCCGGGCATGAATCGCTTCTGGAAACCAAGCTGCACACCGCTCGATTGCCGTGCCGGGCCTGATTGGGGTTCGGTTGCGCAGTGCAACAAGCGGGGGTAAGTTGCCGGCCGTGAACCGCCCCCTGAACATGACCTCTGAGCTGGCATGAAGATCGTCATCCTCGGCGCGGGTCAGGTCGGCTCGACCCTGGCCGAGAATCTGGCCCATGAGGCGCACGACATCACCGTCGTCGATGCCAGCCGTGTGGCGCTGAACAGCCTGCAGGAGCGCCTCGACATCCGCACCGTGCTCGGCCATGCCTCGCATCCGGACACCCTGCGCCGCGCCGGCGTCAACGATGCCGACATGATCATCGCGGTCACCGACAGCGACGAGACCAATATGCTCGCCTGCCGGATCAGCCAGACGCTGTTCCACACGCCGACCAAGATCGCCAGAGTCCGCGCCGCCGAATATCTGAACGAGGAAGACCGGCTGTTCCTGCCCGATGCGCTGAGCGTCGACATGCGGATCAGCCCCGAGCAGCTGGTCACCGAAGCGATCCTGCGGCTGATCGAGTATCCGGGCGCGCTGCAGGTGGTCGATTTCGCCGATGGCAAGGTGCAGCTGGTCGGTGTGCGCGCCTATTACGGCGGGCCGCTGGTCGGCAACCCGCTGACGGAGCTGCCATCGCATCTGCCGGCCGGTGTCGACGCCCGGGTGGCGGCGGTCTACCGGCGCGGCAAGCCGATCATCCCCGAAGGTTCGACGATCATCGAGGCCGAGGACGAAGTGTTCTTCGTCGGTGCCAAGCTGCACATCCCGAAGATCATGGCCGAGCTGCGCAAGGCCGATCGGCCGGTCAAGCGGGTGATGCTGGCCGGTGGCGGCAACATCGGCATGCGCCTGGCGCGGGCGCTGGAAAAGAAGCTGCAGGTGAAGATCATCGAGCGCAACCTCGAACGCGCGCGTTACCTGTCGGAGCAGTTGAACCACGTCGTGGTGCTGGCCGGTGACGCCGCCAACGAGGCGCTGCTCGACGAGGAAAACATCGAAGACACCGATGTCTTCTGCGCGGTCACCAATGACGACGAAGCCAACATCCTGTCGGCGATGCTGGCCAAGCGGCTCGGTGCCCGCCGCGTGATCAGCCTGATCAACCGCCTGGCCTATGTCGATCTGGTTGAAGGCGGGGCGATCGATATCGCCGTGTCGCCACAGCAGGCCACGGTGTCAGCACTGCTGGCCCACGTGCGTAGAGGCGATGTCGCCAAGGTGCATTCGCTGCGCCGGGGTGCTGCGGAAGCGATCGAAGCGGTGGCCCATGGTGACCGCCACAATTCGAAGGTGGTCGGCCGCCGGCTCGACGAGATCAAACTGCCGCCGGGCACCACCATCGGCGCCATCGTCCGTGGCGACGAAGTGATCATTGCCCATCGCAACGTCAGCATCGAAGCCGAGGATCACGTGATCCTGTTCATCGTCGACAAGCGCCGGACCAAGGATGTCGAGAAACTCTTTCAGGTCGGCCTGACGTTCATCTAGAAGCAGTGGCTAGTGGCCGGTGGTTAGTGTCCAGAGAAGCGAAGGCGCGCATGTTTGCCTTTCTGACCACTAGTCACTGACCACTAGCCACTGCTTTTCAGTCTCTCCAGAAAGTCGGCGTCAGCAGTACTACGAGCACGAACACTTCCAGGCGGCCGACCAGCATCGACACCGCGCAGACCCAGGTCTGGAAATCGCTCAGCGGCTGATAGGTGCTCGCCGGGCCGACCACGCCGAGCCCCGGGCCAGCGTTGTTGAAGGTGCTGATCACCGCCGAGAACGCCGAGACCGCATCGAGGCCGCTGACGATCAGCAGCAGCGACAGCGCGACGATGCTGATCGTGTACAGATGGATGAAGCCGAACACCGACAGCGCGGTGCGATCCGAGACCACCTGGCCGCCGATCTTCAAGGTCGATACCGCGTTCGGATGCACCAGGCTCATCAGCTCCCGGGCGCTCTGCTTGAACAGGATCAAGGTGCGGATCATCTTGATGCCGCCGCCGGTGGAGCCGGCCGACGCGGCGATGCAGGACAGGATCAGGATCCACAGGCCGGCGGCCAGCGGCCACTGCCCGTAGTCGGCGTTGACGAAGCCGCTGTCGAGGCCGACCGAGACCAGGTTGAAGCTGGCGTAGCGCAACGCGGTCAGGAAGTCCGGATAGACGCCTTCGAGCCAGATGTACAGCGCCAGGCCGACGCAGCTGCCGAGCACCAGCACCAGCATCGCGATCGCTTCGGTATCGGTCCAGTACGGTCGCAGGTGCCGGCCGCGCCAGGCCAGGAAATGGGTCGCGAAGTTGATGCCGGCGAGCAGCATGAACAGCATCAGCACGCCCTCGATCAGCGGCGAGTCGAAGTAGGCAACGCTGCTGTCATGGGTCGAGAAACCGCCCAGCGACAGCGCTGCCATCGCATGGCAGGCGGCATCGAACAGATTCATGCCGGACAGCCACAGCGCCCCCGTGCAGGCCAGGGTCAGGCCGGTGTAGATCAGCCACAGCGAGCGCGCGGTCTGGACCAGACGCGGCGTCAGGCGGGAATCCTTGATCGGCCCGGTGGCTTCGGCGCGATAGACCTGCATGCCGCCGACGCCGAGCAGCGGCAGCACCGCCATCGCCAGGCCGATGATGCCGAGGCCGCCGAGCCAGTTCAGTTCGTGACGCCACAGATTGTGGGGGCGGGCGAGGTCATCGATCCCGGTGAGCACGGTCGCGCCGGTGGTGGTGAAGCCGGACATGGTCTCGAAATAGGCGTCGGTGAACGACAAACCGAGCCCGAGCATCAGCGGCACCGCTGCGGTGGCGGCGAGCAGGATCCAGGTCAGGGCCACCAGCAGGAAGCCGTCGCGCGATTTCAGCTCGCGCCGGCTCCGCCGCGAGATCAGCCAGAGCAGCAAACCAAGGCCGAGATTGCCGGCCATGCCGAGCAGGTAAGGCCGCAGCGCGTCGTCGCCATCGTGCAGAGACAGCAGGACCGGCGGCACATAGGCCACCGAGAACGCCATCAGCAGGACGCCAAGCGGCCGGGTGACGTGGAGCAGGTCCTTCAGCAAGGCGGTTCGGCCAGCAGCGGTGACGGCCCAGTTTACAACGAGCACCGCGACCCTCCTGCCGGGCGGCAGCGGCTTTCCGTAAACTGCGCGGCGACCGCCCGAACACCGCCGCTCATGTCCGTTTTCACCAAAGTCAGCCACGCCGAACTCGACGCCTTCCTGCACCAGTACGATCTGGGCGCGCTGCTCGGCTACACCGGCATCGGCGAGGGCATCGAGAACACCAATTACTTCGTCGACACCAGCCGCGGCCGCTGGGTGCTGACCCTGTTCGAGCGCCTGAACTACAACGACCTGCCGTTCTTCCTCGGCCTGATGGAACACCTGGCCCGCCACGGTTATCCGAGCGCGCTGCCGGTGGCCGACAACGACGGCCAGACGCTGAAGGCGCTGAACGGCAAGCCGGCGGCGCTGGTCGCCAGGCTCACCGGCCAGAGCCTGCTGTTTCCCTCGCTCGCGCAGTGCGCAGCCGTCGGCCATGCGCTGGGCGAGCTGCACAAGCTCACCGCGAGCTACACCGGCACCTGCGGAAACAGCCGAGGCGTCGAATGGCGCCGCACGACCGGTGAAACCCTGCTGCCGCACGTCGCCGACGATGCCCGCGCGCTGATCACCGATGAACTCGAGGCGCAGGCCAAGCTCGATCTGGCCGCGCTGCCGCGGGGCGTGATCCACGCCGACCTGTTCAAGGACAACGTGCTGTTCGTCGACGAGCGCCTGACCGGCGTCATCGACTTCTACTACGCCTGCAACGACGCCCTGCTCTACGACCTGGCGGTGACCCTGAACGACTGGTGTGCCCTGCCGGACGGCAGCCTCGATCGCGCCCATTCGGCGGCGCTGCTATCCGCCTACCGCGCCTGCCGACCGCCGACCGCCGCTGAACTGAAAGCCTGGCCGCTGGTGCTGCGCGCCGCCGCATTCCGCTTCTACCTGTCGCGCCTGTACGACTGGACCTTCCCGCGCGAAGGCGACCTCGTCCACATCAAGGACCCGGAGCCGTATCGGCGGATTCTTGAGCATCACCGAGAGCAGAGGCCGCCGGTGCTATAGTCACAAGACGTCATAATGTTTTGGTGATCCGATGGAACTGCAGCCGACCCGTGCCACGATTTACCTCGATCCGGCGATTCACAAGGCGCTGAGACTGAAAGCCGCGACGACTCATCGTTCGATGTCGGAAATCGTCTCCGATGCGGTTCGCCAGGCGCTGCGCGAAGACCATGAGGATCTGCAGGCCTTCGACGAGCGAGCAGCCGAAAAGACGCTGAGCTACGAAGACCTGCTCAAGACGCTCGCGGCGAATGGCGATCTATGAACTGAGGTTTCGACCCTCGGTTGCCAAGGATTTGCGCGGCGTTCCGAAAAACGACCTCCAGCGCATCCTCGCGAAGATCGAAACCTTGCGCGACGATCCGCGTCCGCCCGGCTCCGAGAAACTCAGCGGCGACGAGAAATACCGTATTCGCCAAGGCGACTATCGGATTCTCTATGGCATCGACGACCACACCGTCATCGTCGAGATCGTGAAAGTCGGTCACCGCAGGGACGTGTACCGCCAGATCTAGAGCGTTTTTAAATTAAATGAACACATAGAATTCCATCATGCCCGCGCAGGCGGGCATCCAGTTTTCGCCGTAGCGCACCGCATCAGAACTGGATTCCCGCCTGCGCGGGAATGACGAGTGTTGGTAAGGATTTGAAGGAAAAATGCTCTAGCTCAGCAGCAGCGCGGATTCGCGGCACTCCCATAGCGCGCGTCCTGCCGCTCGCGAAAAAACTCGGCGTAACTCATCACCGGTTCGCCGGGATGCGTGGTTTCGCGATGGCGGACATAGGTCGCGTAGTCCGGCACGCCGACCGACAGATTCGCCGTTTCCGCAGCCTTCCGCCACGCAGCATGCAGCCGCGCGATCAAGCTGGAATCCGGCGCTTCAGGCCGCGGCCGGCGCATCGTCGATCGACACGTAAGGCGCTTCAATGGCGGTCGGCACCCGGCTGCGCCAACTGGCGAGCGCGGTGCGCACCGCGAGCACGAAGACGATCACCACCACCGACATGAACAGCAGCGCCAGGCTGGCGTCGATGCGGTCGTTGAGGACGATCTGCTGCATCTGGCCGATCGACTTCGCCGGTGCCAGCAGTTCGCCCTTGGCCAGTGCGCTGCCGAACTTGTCGGCATGGGCGAGGAAGCCGATGCGCGGATTGGCCGAAAACACTTTGAGATAACCGGCGGTCAGGGTGCAGATCAGCAGCCAGACCATCGGCACGGCGACGATCCAGACGTAGCGCTCGCGCTTCATCTTGATCAGCACCACGGTGGCGAAGATCAGCGCAATGCCGGCGAGCATCTGGTTGGCGATGCCGAACAGCGGCCACAGCGAGTTGATGCCGCCGAGCGGATCGGTGACGCCCTGATACAGGAACCAGCCCCAGCCGGACACGCAGAGGGTGGTCGCCACGCCATTGGCCAGCCAGCTGCGGGTGTTCTTCATCGGTGCGTACAGGCTGCCGATGAAGTCCTGGATCATGAAGCGGCCGATGCGGGTACCGGCGTCGATGGTAGTCAGGATGAACAGCGCTTCGAACAGGATCGCGTAGTGGTACCAGAACGCCATCGAGGCAATCCCCGGCACCAGGTGATGAAGGATCTGCGCCATGCCGACGGCCAAAGTCGGCGCGCCACCGGCGCGGGACAGGATGGTGGTTTCGCCGATGTCCTTCGCCGTCTGCGTCAGCAGCTCCGGGGTGACCACGAAGCCCCAGTTGGCGATCGCCGTCGCGGCGGATTCCGCGGTGCTGCCCAGCACGGCGGCCGGCGCGTTCATCGCGAAGTAGATGCCCGGTTCGAGGATGCAGGCGGCGGTCAACGCCATGACCGCGACCGCCGCTTCCATCAGCATGCTGCCGTAGCCGATCGGCCTGGCGTGGCTTTCGCTGGCGAGCATTTTCGGCGTGGTGCCGCTCGATACCATGGCGTGGAAACCGCTGACCGCACCGCAGGCGATGGTGATGAACAGGAACGGGAACAGCGGCCCGGCCCAGACCGGCCCGCTGCCGTCGATGAAGCGGGTGAGCGCCGGCATCTTCAGTTCGGGTGCCGAGATCAGGATCGCCACCGCCAGCACGGCGATGGTGCCGATCTTCAGGAACGTCGACAGGTAATCGCGCGGCGCCAGCAGCAGCCAGACCGGCAGCACCGAGGCCGCGAAGCCGTAGCCGATCAGCATCCAGGTCAGGGTTTTGCCGTCATGGGTGAAGGCCGCCGCCCAGGCCGGATCAGCCGCCACCTGGCCGCCGAGCAACACCGAAGCGATCAGCAGCGCAACGCCGATCAAGGACACTTCGCCGACCTTGCCTGGCCGCAGGTAACGGGAATAGACGCCCATGAACAGCGCGATCGGAATCGTCGCCGCGACCGTGAACAAACCCCAGGGGCTTTCGGCCAAGGCCTTGACCACGATCAGCGCGAGGACTGCGATCAGCATGATGGTGATCATCAGGATGCCGCCCATCGCCACGCCGCCAGCCACTGGCCCGAGCTCGGTGCGGATCATGTCGCCGAGGCCGCGGGCATCGCGGCGCGTCGACAAGAACAGGATCACGAAGTCCTGCACCGCACCGGCAAACACCACGCCGACCAGAATCCACAAGGTGCCGGGCAGATAACCCATCTGCGCGGCGAGCACCGGGCCGACCAGCGGGCCGGCGCCGGCAATGGCGGCGAAATGGTGGCCGAACAGCACGCTGCGATCGGTCGGCACGTAGTCGAGACCATCGTTGCGCAGCACCGCTGGCGTGGCGCGCTTCGGATCGATCTTCAGCGCCACGTCAGCGAGGTAGCGGCTGTAGAAGCGATAGCCGAGCACGAACACCGAGCCGCTGGCGGCGATCAGCCACATCGCATTGATGGTTTCGCCGCGCCGCAAGGCGACCACCGCCAGACAGGCCGCGCCGAAGATCGACAGCGCCGTCCAGCCAACGCGGCTTGCAAGGGTGTTCATCTTGGGATCGTTGCCAAATCTATTGAGGGCTTGCCCGGGACGGGCGCGGCTCGCGGGCAAGATTCAGCGGTGCGCAAGCCAGGGTCAAGCGCCGATCGCCCGCAGCGGCGGAAGCGGCTCAAGAGGGCCGCGCGTAGCTGCCGCCGAGGCGGACAAGGATCACCGCGTCCATCGCGGTTTGGGAAAGGCAATTAGCGGCGACTCGGATCGATGATTGCCGTGCAGATTTCGAGAATCTGGTCCAGCACAGGGCCTTTCAAACGATCGACTCGTTCCGCTGGTGATGGTCCACGCTCACCTTGCGACCCTGCAGCTTTTCGATGCCGTTCGGGACTTGCAGCAGGGAAAGCCCAGGACCCTGCTAGCGGGTGCTGCGGAAGGGAGCCTTCCCGCGCACTCTCAACAGAGCGGCGTGTCCGCCGATCCTGGGCATCCGGATCAAGCCCTCGAACCGTCGATAGATGACGACGATGTCGCCCGACAGGTGGCATTCCTGATAGCCCGCCCAGTTCACTCCGCGCTTTTCAAGATCGTGTTCCCGATAGCCGGAAACAAGCCGGTAGGGCTGGCAGATGGATCAGGTCATCTAGCAGGGCTTCGAAGTCTTCGATACTGAATTCCGGGTGTTTTACGACGCGCTTGAAGTCACGCTTGAAGCGCCCGGAGAATTCGAGTGTGTTCAGGATTGAAGCCACTTGATGGCGGCCTTTGCCGACGTGAACTGTTTGCCTTTGCCCGCACGGAGTTCGCGCTCGGATTGGCGAATCTCGGACGGCAAGGCTGACAGCGGCAATTCAGCAGGCTTCGGGACTGACTTGCGTCGAGCCTTGGGCTTGACGCTGGCTTCGGCCAGTTCGATTGCAGCGCGCACCGCGTCATCACGGCGTGTGAGGCCAGTGACGGCCTTGGCTCGCTCGATGAGGGCTTCTGAAAGATTCACGGTCGACATAGGTGATATCTGCGCGGGAGTTGCTGCGGAGTTTAAAGCGGTTTTCCGGGTGCGGAGTCGTTCTGCGCAGAAAGCTGGCGAGATCACACGCGAGCATTGCCGGCGCTTGGGCTAGAGCATTTTTCCTTCAAATCCTTACAAAACACTCGTCATTCCCGCTCAGGCGGGAATCCAGTTCTGATGCGGCGCGCTACGGCCGAAACTGGATGCCCGCCTGCGCGGGCATGACGGGCTTTGATGTGTCTTTTTATTGATTCGGCCACGAAATAGTTGAACAAGGTGATACGTCTGAATTTGATGCC
>JAUXYM010000012.1 GCA_030694365.1 Nevskia sp.
GGCAGGCGCTGGCGGCTTGAGTCACTAAAACCCCCTCCTCCGCATGCGGGGGAGGGCTGGGGTGGGGGCGGGGGCGGTTGACGTTAGCGTCAAGCCCAAACGCCCCCATCCCGACCTTCCCCCGCAAGCGGGGGAAGGAGCAAGGCAACGACACAACCAATAACAAGAGACTCCCCATGAAACTCGTCGTCATCGGCAACGGCATGGTTGGCCACAAGCTGCTCGAAGAGCTGGCCGACGTACCGCACCTGTCCATCACCGTGCTCTGCGAAGAGCCACGCCCGGCCTACGATCGCGTGCACCTGTCGGAATTCTTCAGTGGCAAGACGGCGGACGATCTGTCGCTGGTCACGCCGGGCTTTTTCGATCGGCCGAACATCACGCTCAAGCTCAACGCCAAGGCGGTGGATATCGACCGCGCCGCCAAGCTGGTGCAGCTCGAAGATGGCGAGACCGTGCCTTACGACCGGCTGGTGCTGGCCACCGGCTCCTATCCGTTCGTGCCGCCGGTCACCGGCCGCGATCGCAATGGCTGCCTGGTCTATCGGACGATCGAAGATCTGGAAGCGATGACCGAGTGGGGCAAGAAATCCAAGGTCGGCGTCGTCGTCGGCGGTGGATTGCTCGGCCTGGAATGCGCGAAAGCGCTGAAGGATATGGGCCTGCAGACCCATGTCGTCGAGTTCGCGCCGCGCCTGATGACCGTGCAGGTCGATGACATGGGCGGCCGCCTGCTGCGGCGCAAGATCGAAGCGATGGGCGTGCAGGTGCACACCGGCAAGAACACGCTGGAAATCACCGATGGCGCGGGCTTGGGCGTCGGCGGCCGTCATGCGATGAAGTTCGCCGATGGCAGCCAGTTGCAGACCGACATGATCGTGTTCTCGGCCGGCATCCGGCCGCGCGACGAGCTGGCGCGAGTCGCCGGCCTGATTCGCGGCGAGCGCGGCGGCATCCTGATCGACAACCAGTGCAAGACCTCCGATCCGGCGATCTACGCGATCGGCGAATGCGCGCTGTGGCAGGGCAAGATCTTTGGCCTGGTGGCACCCGGCTACGACATGGCGCGCATCGTTGCCAGGCAGATCGTTGCCGGTGATGACGCGGCCTCCGCACCGCAGTTCAATGGTGCCGACATGAGCACCAAGCTGAAGCTGCTCGGGGTCGATGTCGCATCGATCGGCGATGCCCAGGGTTCAACGCCGGGCAGCCTGACTTATCTGTTCAATGACGATGTCGCAGGCCACTACAAGAAGCTGGTGGTGACCGCCGACGGCAAGCTGCTGATCGGCGCGGTGCTGGTCGGCGAAGCAAACGACTACGGCACCCTGCTGCAGATGGCGCTGAACGGCATTCCGCTGCCAGCGCAGCCGGAATCGCTGATCCTGCCGAGTGTTGAAGGCGGCTCGAAAGGCATCGGCATCGACATGCTGCCGGCGTCGGCGTCGATCTGTTCCTGCAACAACGTCTCGAAAGGCGATCTCTGCACGGCGATCGAAAATGGTTCGACCAGCCTCGGTGCGCTGAAGAAATGCACCAAGGCGGCGACCAGTTGCGGCGGCTGTCTGCCGCTGGTCAAGCAGGTGCTTGATGCCGAGCTGAAGAAGAGTGGCGTGCTGGTGCTGAACCACATCTGCGAGCACTACGCGCACTCGCGCCAGGAGCTGTTCCACCTGGTGAAAGTCGGCGGCCAGAAGACCTTTGACGACACCATCCTCGCCCACGGCAAGGGCCGGGGCTGCGACATCTGCAAGCCGGCGGTGGCATCGATCCTTGCCAGCTGCTGGAACGAACACGTGCTGAAGCCGAAGCACGCTTCGGTGCAAGACACCAACGATTACTACCTCGCCAACATCCAGAAGGACGGCACCTACTCCGTGGTGCCGCGCATTCCGGGCGGCGAGATCACGCCGGACAAGCTGATCGTCATCGGCCAAGTCGCCAAGGACTACGGGCTTTACACCAAGATCACCGGCGGCCAGCGCATCGATCTGTTCGGCGCGCGAGTCGAACAGTTGCCGGAAATCTGGGGCTTGCTGGTCGCCGCCGGTTTCGAGTCCGGCCACGCCTACGGCAAGTCGCTGCGTACTGTTAAGTCCTGCGTCGGCAGCACCTGGTGCCGCTACGGCGTGCAGGACTCGGTGACCATGGCGATCCGCATCGAAGAGCGTTATCGCGGCCTGCGTTCGCCGCACAAGATCAAGATGGCGGTGTCCGGCTGCACTCGCGAATGCGCCGAAGCGCAGAGCAAGGACGTGGGCGTGATCGCCACCGAAAAAGGCTGGAATCTGTACGTCGCCGGCAACGGCGGCATGAAGCCACGCCACGCCGAACTGCTGGCCGGCGATGTCGACGATGAAACGCTGATCAAGCTGATCGACCGCTTCCTGATGCTCTACATCCGCACCGGTGATCGCCTGCAGCGCACGGCGACCTGGATCGAGAATCTCGAAGGCGGTTTGAGCTACGTCAAGAAAGTGGTGATCGACGATGCGCTCGGCATCTGCGCCGAGCTGGAAGCCGACATGGCGCGCCAGGTCGAAACCTATGAATGCGAGTGGAAGAAAGCCATCACCACGCCGGAAACCCTGAAGCGCTTCAGCCACTTCGTGAACTCCAAGGACGCCGACAGCAATATCCAGTTCGTCGACGAGCGCGGTCAGATCCGGCCGAAATCGGCCCTCGAAAAGAAGCTTGAGGTGGCCCCGTGACCGACGCCGCCAGCTGGACTTTCGTCTGCCATCGCGATGACATCGTGCCGAACACCGGCGTCTGCGCGAAGGTCGGCGAGGCGCAGGTCGCGGTGTTCCGAGTCGTCGCTCCTAATGGCACTGAAGATGGCCCGGACAACGGGATATTTGCCCTCGACAACTTCGACATCCGGTCCCAGGCCAACGTGCTCAGCCGTGGCTTGATCGGCGAACTGAGCACCGAAACCGGGCCGGCCTTGGTCGTGGCTTCGCCGGTCTACAAGAACCATCTGTGCCTGAAGACCGGGCGCTGCCTGGAAGACGAAGCCTGGTCGGTGAAGGCCTGGGCGGTCAGCTGTGGCGACGATGGGGCGATCATGGTGCGGGCGTCGTGAACCCGGTCACCGCTGCTGCTGGTCTCCTCCCCCCGCTTGCGGGGGGAGGCAGGGAGGGGGGCGTTGACGGTAGCGCTGCGGCCCAAACGCCCCGTCCAGGGCTGCCGCCCGTCGTCAGCGTGCTCGGAAGTGCCATTCAAGGCACTTCCGAAAGCGCACACGCTGCCGACCCCCAGCCCTCCCCCGCTATCGCAGGGGAGGGAGCCAAGAAGAAGCGGCCGAAGCTCGTCGTCATCGGCAACGGCATGTCCGGCATCCGCACCGTCGAGGAGTTGCTGAAGCTCGAACCGGAAGCTTTCGACATCACCGTGTTCGGCGCCGAGCCGCACGGCAATTACAACCGCATTCTGCTGTCGCCGGTGCTGGCTGGCGAGAAGCGGTTCGAGGACATCGTCACCCACGATCGTGCCTGGTACGCCCGCAACGGCATCAGCCTGCACACCGGCGACGTGGTCACGGCGATCGATCGCCGGCGCCGGGTCGTGGTCGCCGCCAGCGGGCTCGAAGTGCCTTATGACCGGCTGCTGATCGCCACCGGCTCGCGGCCGTTCGTGATTCCGGTGCCCGGCCACACACTGCCCGGCGTCATCGCCTTTCGCGATATCCACGACGTGGAATCGATGCTGACTGCGGCCCGCGATCACCGCCATGCCGTGGTGATCGGCGGCGGCCTGCTCGGACTCGAAGCGGCGAGCGGTTTGCTGCGCCAGGGCATGAATGTCAGTGTCGTCCACGTCAACGACAGCCTGATGGAGCGCCAGCTCGACAAGCCAGCCGCGAAGCTGCTGAAGGCCGCACTGGAGAAGCGCGGCATGCGTTTTCTGCTCGAAGCCAACACCGCCGAGATCGTCGGCAGCGAGCGGGTCACGTCGATCAAGTTCAAGGACGGCGGCGAGATCGTCGCCGATCTGGTGGTGATGGCGGTCGGCATCCGGCCAAACATCGAACTGGCGAAAGCCGCCGGCCTGCATGTCGAGCGGGCGATCGTCGTCGACGACAGCTTGCAGACCTTAAGCGACCCGCGCATCTACGCCGTTGGCGAATGCGTGCAGCATCGCAAGAACGTCTACGGTCTGGTTGCACCGCTGTGGGAACAGGCCAAGGTCTGCGCCGCGCATCTCGCCGGTCTCGGCCATCGCCGCTACTCGGGCTCGGTGACTGCGACACGCCTGAAAGTCACCGGCATCGATCTGTACTCGGCCGGCGATTTCATCGGCGACAAGGACAGCGAAGACCTGGTGCTGCGCGATCCCGGCCGCGGCGTCTACAAGCGGCTGGTGCTGAAAGGCGGCTGCATCGTCGGCGTGGTGCTTTACGGCGAAGTCGGCGATGGGCCCTGGTATTTCGAATTGATGCAGAAACGGGTCGACATCAGCGCGCTGCGCCAGCGCCTGCTGTTCGGACGCGGTTACTGCGAGCCTCAAGCGGCATGATCCCGGTCATGACCCTGCACGAGAGAACGCAATGATGGATGGAAGCGCACCGCCTGCGGTGCCGCCCACGCCCACCGTACTGACCACCTGCCCCTACTGCGGCACCGGTTGCGGTGTGGCCGTGACGGTGAAGCAGGACAAGGTCGAAGTCGCCGGCGATGCGCTGCACCCGACCAACTACGGCCGCCTCTGCGTCAAGGGCGCTGCCCTCGGCGAAACCATGCTGCCGAAGGGGCGGCTGCTGTATCCGGCCGTCCGCGATGCCGGTGCGTTGAAGCGGGTGTCCTGGGACAGCGCGCTCGATCAGGTTGCCAGCAGCTTCCAGCGGATCATCGACGAGCACGGCCCCGATAGTGTTGCCTGGTATGTCTCCGGCCAGTTGCTGACCGAGGACTATTACGTCGCCAACAAGCTGGTCAAGGGCTTTGTCGGCACCGCCAACATCGATACCAATTCACGGCTGTGCATGTCCTCGGCCGTCGCCGGTCACAAGCGCGCCTTCGGTGAAGACATCGTGCCGGTGTCCTACGAGGACTTCGAGAACGCCGATCTGGTGGTGCTGGTCGGCTCGAACACCGCGTGGTGTCATCCGATCCTGTTCCAGCGTCTGGTCAAGGCCCGCGAAAAACGGCCGGAGATGAAGCTGGTGGTCATCGATCCGCGCCGCACCGCGACCAGCGAGATGGCCGATCTTCATCTGCCGATCCGCCCGGGCACCGATGTCTGGCTGTTCAACGGCCTGATGAGCTTTCTGCACCAGCACGGCGTCGTCGATACCGCGTTCATCGACGGCCATACCTCGGGCCTCGCGCGGGCGATGGCGATTGCCGACAACACCGCCGGCGATCTGCGTTCGGTGGCCGCGCAATGCAAGTTGCAAGAGTCGGTGCTCGCCGAGTTCTATCGGCTGTTCGCGCGCACCGCGAAGGTGGTCACCGCGTTCTCGATGGGCGTCAACCAGTCGTCGAGCGGCACCGACAAGGTCAACGCGATCATCAACTGCCATCTGCTGACCGGCCGCATCGGCAAGCCCGGCGCCGGGCCGTTCTCGATCACCGGCCAGCCGAATGCGATGGGCGGGCGCGAAGTCGGCGGCCTGTCGAACATGCTCGCCGCGCATCTCGATCTCGATGCGCCTGCGCATCGCGAGTTGGTACAGACCTTCTGGCAAAGCCCGGCGATCGCCGACCAGCCAGGCCTGAAGGCAGTCGACCTGTTCGATGCGATCGACTCAGGCCAGGTCAAAGCGGTGTGGATCATGGCGACCAATCCGGTAGTCAGCCTGCCGGACGCCGACAAGGTCAAGCGGGCACTGGCGAAGTGCGAACTGGTGGTGGTCTCCGACGTGATGGCCAACACCGACACCAGCGCCTACGCGCACGTGCTGCTGCCAGCGCAGGGCTGGGGCGAGAAGGACGGCACGGTCACCAACAGCGAGCGCTGCATCTCGCGCCAGCGCGCCTTCGTGCCGGCCGCCGGCGAAGCGCGTCCGGACTGGTGGGCGCTGTCAGAAGTGGCGCGCCGCTGGGGCTTGGCGGCGCAGTTTCCGTATCAGTCGGCGCACGAGATTTTTGACGAGCATGCAAGGCTGACGGCCGCCGGCAACGACGATGAGGGATCACCGCGCTATCTGAATCTCGGCGGCCTGGTGGGACTTGGCAAGGCGGCTTACGACAAGCTCGAACCGGTCCGCTGGCCCGTCCTGCTCCCTCCCCCGCACGCGGGGGGGGGTTGGGGTGGGGGCGGTTCGACTGGCGGTGCGCTCGCCGAAGAGAAAATGCCCCCTCCTCAATCCTCCCCCGCGAGCGGGGAGGGAAGTCTTATGGTCTTCGCCGACGGCCGCTACTACACGCCGGATCGTCGCGCACGCTTCGTGCCGACCACGCCGCAGATGCCCGGTGGCCGCCTCGATGACGACTACCCGCTGGCGCTGAACACCGGCCGGGTCCGCGATCACTGGCACACGATGACCCGTACTGGTCTCGCCCCGCGTCTGGCGACGCATGTCTCCGAACCCTTCGTCGATCTGCATCCACAGGACGCCTTGCTCTGCAGCGTCCGCGAACACGATCTCGCTCGCGTCTCATCGGCCCACGGCAGTTGCGTGGTGCGGGTGCGGATGTCCGGCGAAATGCCGCGCAAGAGCGTGTTCGTGCCGATCCACTGGAACGCGCAGTTCGCGTCCGATGCGCGAGTCGGCGCGCTGGTCAATCCGCTGGTCGATCCGGTGTCCGGCGAGCCGGAGTTCAAGCACACGCCGGTGAGCGTCGAACCGTTCATGGTCGCCTGGCATGGCTTTGCCTTGAGCCGGGACGGCGATCCCAACGGAACGAGTCGCGACGGCGATCTGAAATCGCTGACCGCCGACGCGGCCTGGTGGACGAAGATCACCGGTGATGGCTACACCCGCCACGAACTCGCCGGCCGACGCAGCGATGCCACTTGGGCCAGCCGCGCGCGGACCATGCTCGGCGCAACGGACCCTGAGGCCGACTGGCTCGAATACGAGGACAGCACCGCCAACATCTATCGCGCCGCATTGATTGTCGGCGGCCGCATCGAAGCCTGCCTGTTCATCTCGCCGCGTCCGGATCTGCCCTCGCGTGCCTGGCTGTCGAGCCTGTTCGCCAAGGATCAACTCGAAGTAGCGGACCGCATCGGCCTGCTGGTCGGCGAACCGCTGGCCCGTGGCGACGATGCCGGTGCCACCGTCTGCTCCTGCTACGGCGTCGGCCGCAAGACCATCGAAGCGGCCGTCAGAGGCGGTTGCGCGACGCCGGCCGAACTGGGGGCGAAGCTGAAATGCGGCACCAACTGCGGCTCCTGCGTGCCGGAGCTGAAGGGCATCATTTCCGAGATGCGCGCGCAGGCGATGGCCAAGGCCTGAACGCACGTAAAAAAACCGGTCTCGCTTGCGCGAGACCGGTCAAGTTCCAACCCCTGGGTGAACCACAGGACTCGGCAAACGCACATGCCGAAGCCTGGGTAAATCATCGGGACCCAGCGCCGCGGCCAATATGGCCGCGCGTCCCTCATTCATGACCATGAGTACGGGCGAGGGGTGATGAGCGGATGCGGGCCGGCGATGAACGCGCCGCGCCGCGAGTTTCCTGTCCGCGAGCCGGTGCTATCCTTTTTCCCGATCTCCCCGCCCCTCGGTTCAGGCCCGTTCTCCCATGCACAAGACGATCGTTGCTTGCGGCTTCGGTCTGCTCGTCGCCACGCTGCCGGTGACTGCCGATGTGCTGAGCCTGCCGGCGAATCCTGCCGCTGATACGAGCGTCGAACTGCCCGCGCGTGGTGAAGTGCAAGCGAAGGTGCTGAAGCACTACGGCGAACCGAAGCTCCGCCATGCCGCCGTCGGTGGCAGTTCGCCAGCCCAGCCGCGGATTACCCGCTGGGATTACGCGGGCTTTTCAGTGTTTTTCGAGAACGACCACGTCGTCGACGCCGTGGTCCCCGATCGGCCGGTGCCGCTGTTCAATACCAACGAGTTGTCGGCCGGCGGCTGAGATCGCAGCTTCCGCGGAGCGTCATGCGGACCTGAGATAATCAGGCTTCGCATATGCCGTCCAATTCCCCATGAGCCACCGCCAGACCCTGCCGCCCGAGTGGGCACCCCAAGCTGCCGTGATGCTGACCTGGCCGCGCCGGGACGGTGATTTCGCCCGTCATTTCGACGCCGTCGAGCGCAACTTCATCGCCATTGCGGTCGCCATCGGCCGCTATCAGGGCCTGCATGTCAACATTGCCGATGGTGCCGACGCGCTGCAGGCCCGGCTGATCGAAGCCGGCGTGCCGAGCGAACGGCTGATCGTCCACGAAGTGGCCAACGATGATGTCTGGGCGCGCGACCACGGCCCGATCACCGTCCGGCGCGGCGCGGGTTTCGTCCATCTCGACTTCACCTTCAACGGCTGGGGCAACAAGTTTTCTGCTGCGCGCGACAACGCCTTGACCGCCAAGCTCGATCAGTACGGCGCCTGGTCGGCGCCGGTCGAAACGATCGACTTCGTGCTCGAAGGCGGCGCACTGGAAGTCGATGGTCACGGCACCCTGTTGACCACCGAGCGCTGCCTGCTGACCGCTACCCGCAACCCGCACTTGAACCGCGAGCAGATCGAAACCCTGCTGAAAGACCAGCTCGGCCTCGACCGCGTGCTGTGGCTGACGCACGGCGACCTGATCGGCGACGACACCGACGGCCATATCGACACCATCGCCCGCTACTGCGATGCAACCACGATTGCCTACCAGGCCTGCGAGGACCAAGCCGACGAGCACTACGCCGACCTCGCCGCGATGGCCGAAGAACTGCGGGCGCTGCGCGACTGGCAGGGCAAGCCTTACAAGCTGGTCGGCCTGCCGCTGCCGAAGGCGATCTTCGATGCCGACGATGGCCGCCGCCTGCCGGCCGGCTACGCGAACTTCCTGATCGTCAACGGCGCGGTGCTGGTGCCGGTCTACGGCCAGGCGCTGGACGAGGAAGCGCTGTCCCGTCTGCGGCCGCTGTTCCCGGGCCGCGCGGTGATCGGCATCGACTGCAATGCCCTGATCCAGCAATACGGCGGCCTGCACTGCGTGACCATGCAGCTGCCGGCCAAGCTCGGAGACTGAGACCATGACCACCACGAACCTGCGAGTCGGCCTGGTCCAGCAAGCCTGCTCCAGCGACCGTGCGATCAGCATCGCCGCCAGCGAAGCCGGCGTCCGTGCGGCGGCCGCGCAAGGGGCTCAGCTGGTGATGCTGCAGGAACTGCACACCGGCCTGTACTTCTGCCAGCACGAATCGACCGAGCTGTTCGATCTCGCCGAAAGCATTCCCGGGCCGTCGACGGAATGGCTGGGCGGGCTGGCGAAGGAGCTGGGCATCGTGCTGGTCGGTTCGCTGTTCGAGCGTCGCGCGCCGGGGCTCTATCACAACACCGCGGTGGTGATGGAGCGCGACGGCCGGCTAGCCGGCAAGTACCGGAAGATGCACATCCCGGACGATCCGGGCTACTACGAGAAGTTCTACTTCACGCCCGGCGATGCCACTGAAACGACGGCTGACGGCGGCCGTCGTGGCGGCTTCGAGCCGATCCAGACCAGCGTCGGCAAGCTCGGCCTGCTGGTCTGCTGGGATCAGTGGTATCCGGAAGCTGCACGGCTGATGGCCCTGGCCGGCGCCGATCTGCTGCTCTACCCGACCGCGATCGGCGCCAATCCGGCGGATCCGTTCGAGGAGCGCGAGCGCCAGCGCGAAGCCTGGGTGACCATCCAGCGCTCGCATGCAGTGGCCAATGGCCTGCCGGTGATCGTCGCCAATCGCATCGGCTACGAGCCAGACCCGAGCGGCCAGACCGAGGGCGCGAAGTTCTGGGGCAGCAGCTTCGTCGCCGGGCCGCAGGGTGAATTCCTGGCCCGGGCCGGCACCGACGATGCCGAAGTGCTGGTCGTCGATATCGACCTGGCGCGCTCGGAAAACGTGCGCCGCTGGTGGCCGTTCCTGCGCGATCGCCGCATCGACGCCTATGGCGATCTGCTCAAGCGCTACCGGGACTGAGCTGCCGATAGCACCGGGATCAGCGCCCTTTCAACGGGAATAGTTGCGGACGAAATTCCAGATCACCCGTGTGGCATCGATGTCCTGACTGGTGCGGCCGGTGAAGCCAAGCTGATAGTGGTTGCCCGGCCAGGTGTGGCCGCCACCGTCGATGGTGTAGAAGCGCACCGGCTGCGGTGAGGCGCAGCTGTCGTAGCTGTCGAGCAGCACCGTGGTGCCGTCGTTGGCCAGGTTCGGCAGCTTGCTGCGCAGCGGCGGCGTCAGGCAACGGTTGAGCCTGGCGAAGAACAGCGCCGTACCCGGTGCCGACGACAGGCCAAGCCGCTTCTTGTACGACACCTTGGCATCGCGGTTGCCATGCATGCCGATGATCGGCGTTGGCAGCGACGGCTTGCAGACCTTGCGCAGACTGTCAAGCAGGGTCGACGACACATAGGCCGCTGCCGCGACGCGCTCCGGGTGCTCGCAAACATAGCGCTGGGTCATGAAGCCGCCGGACGAAAAGCCAGTCATGTAGACCCGCCGGGCATCGATCGGATAGGCCGCTACGGCGTTGTCGATGATCCGGGTGATCAGGCCCACATCGTCCAGACCGCTGCGGTCGCGGACTGGATCGAACGCCCAGTTGCGGCCGCGCGAATTCGGAAGAATCGCCCAGACGCCAGTGTCGCGCACCAATTGGCCGAGCTCGATCAGGTTGGCCATTTCCTCGGAATTACCGCCGGCGTAGTGCAGCACGACGATGGCCGGCGCCAGGCCGGTCGGATTGGCGACCGGCCGCAGGTACAGCACGCGGCGCGAACGGCCGCCGACCGTGAACTCGGCTTCAAAGGTGGTCACGCCATTGACCGGCTGAAAGCGCGAAGCCTTGGCCACGGACGGCATCAACCAGGCTTGTGCGAGCAGCGCCAGCACGGCGATGCCCAGCGTCTGCAGAGCAGACAGAAACTTCGGCTTGAGTTGCATCAGGTCTTCCTTGGGGTGAGATTCCGGGTACCGCTTGATGCTGGGTCAGCTGCGGGCACGTTCGATGATCCGGGTCGTCGAATAACCGGGATGGAAATCGAGGATCACCACCTGCCCGCCATTGGCGCTGACCACTTCGTGACCGGCGACCTGTTCCGGCCGGTAATCACCACCCTTGACCAGCAGGTCCGGCAGCACGGCGGTGATCAGGCGCAGCGGCGTGTCTTCGGAGAACGGCACCACCCAGTCGACGCACTTCAGCGCGGCCAGCATGCGCATGCGGTCTTCGGTTGAGTTCAACGGCCGGGTCGGGCCTTTCAGACGCTTCACCGAATCATCGGTGTTGACCGCGACGATCAGCACATCGCCGAGCCGGCGGGCGGCTTCGAGATAACGCACATGGCCGACGTGCAGCAGATCGAAACAGCCATTGGTCATGACGATAACCTGGCCCTGCGCCTGCGCCGCGCGCACTCTTTCGAGCAGCTCGTCCTCGGCGAGCACGGCGCTGTCGTCCTCGTGCTGGCGGCGGATCGCGCGCAGCAGTTCGCTCGGGGTGACGGTTGCGGTGCCGAGCTTGCCGACGACGATGCCGGCGGCGAGATTGGCGATACGGGCGGCATGGCCGAAATCGTGGCCGGCAGCGAGTGCGGCACCGAAGGTCGCGATCACCGTATCGCCGGCGCCGGTGACATCGAACACTTCGCGGGCGACGGTCGGCAGGTGCAGAGGCGGCTGGTTCGGCGCCAGCAGGGTCATGCCGTTTTCCGAACGGGTGACCAGCAGCGCGTCGATGCCGAGCTCGTCGCGGAGCTTGGTGCCCTTGGCGACGATCGTCGCTTCATCCGGGCACGGCCCGACCACGGCTTCGAGTTCGGACAGGTTCGGCGTGATCAAAGTCGCGCCGCGATACGGCCGCCAGTCGCTGCCTTTCGGATCGACCAGCACCGGCCGGTTCGCCGCGCGCGCCGCAGCGATCATTAACGCGGCGTCGGCCAGCGTGCCCTTGCCGTAGTCGGACAGGATCACCACCGAGCAATCGGCCAGCGCCGCCTCGAAGCTGGCCAGATAGTCCTCTCGGTTGAAGGCGCCGGCGACTGCCAGCGATTCCTCGAAATCGAGCCGGATCAACTGCTGGTTGCGCGACAGCACGCGCAGCTTGGTGATCGTCGGGCAGGACGCGGTTTCGGTGAAGGTCGGCAGCACCTGCTTGGCGATCAAGGCTGCACGCAGCTTGACCGCCGCTTCGTCGCGACCGACGACGCCGAGCAATTGCACGACGCCGCCCAAGGAGGCGATATTCAGCGCCACGTTCGCCGCGCCGCCGGGACGGGTCTCGTCCTTCTGGATGCGCACCACCGGCACCGGCGCTTCCGGCGAGATGCGGCTGGTCGGCCCGACCCAGTAGCGGTCGAGCATCACATCACCGGCAACCAGCACCCGAGCGCGCTGGAAGGCCGGGATCGCCGCGATCACCTCATCCCGGTCGCTCACGCGGCGGACGAACTCAGGCGGCCTTGGCGGCGGGCAGGCTGGTGTGCGACAGCCACTCCGGATATTCGCTGCGCTCGCCCTTGACCGAGGCGACGTAGAGCTTCTGCAGCTTCTCGGTGATCGGACCGCGCTTGCCGGTGCCGACCGGACGGTTGTCGATCTCGCGGATCGGCATCACTTCGGCAGCGGTGCCGGTGAATAAGGCTTCGTCGCAGATGTACATCTCGTCGCGGGTGATGCGGCGCTCGTAGACGGCGATGCCTTCGTCGGCAGCGATCTGCATGATCGTCTTGCGGGTGATGCCGTCGAGACAGGAGTTCAGATCCGGCGTGTGCAGCGCGCCGTCCTTGACCAGGAAGATGTTCTCGGCGCTGCCTTCGGCGATGTGGCCGCTCATGTCGAGCATGATCGCTTCGTCGTAGCCGTCCTTGATCACTTCGTTCAGCGCCAGCATCGAATTGATGTAGTTGCCGTTGGCCTTGGCCCGGCAGAGCATCGAGTTGACGTGGTGGCGGGTGTAGCTCGAAGTGCGCACGCGGATGCCGCGCTCGACGTTGTCCGCACCCAGGTACGCGCCCCAGGTCCAGGCGGCGACCATCACGTGGGTTTTGAGATTATCGGCGCGCAGGCCCATGCCTTCGGCGCCGTAGAACACCATCGGCCGCAGATAGGCTTCCTTCAGCTTGTTGGCGCGCAGCACTTCGAGCTGAGCCTCGTTGATGACGTCCTGGCTGAACGGCATCTTCATGCCGAGGATCTTCGCCGAGTTGAACAGGCGCTTGGTGTGCTCGTGCAGACGGAAGATCGCCGTGCCCTTCGGCGTGTGATAGGCGCGAACGCCCTCGAAGCAGCCGACGCCGTAATGCAGCGTGTAGGTCAGGACATGGGTCTGGGCTTCACGCCACGGCACCATTTCGCCGTCGAGCCAGATCAAGCCATCGCGGTCGGCCATCGTCGTCATTTGCTTCGTTCCTCGATTGTGTGCAGCCAGACTATTAAAGGGGACGGGAGACGTCGAGCCGGGTGACCCGGCGCGTACCCGAACGGCGCGCATTATAAGTCTGCAAGCCGCGTCAGGCTTGATAAAACCTCGTCCGGATGGATGCCGTTGAGGCAGTCGGTATGTTTCAGCGGGCAGGTCCGTTCGAAACAGGGGCTGCAAGCCAGACGCCGGTAGTGGATCGCAGCGGTTTCGGTCATCGGCGGCGTGTGATCCGGTGTCGACGAGCCGTAGATCGCGACCAGCTTCGCACCCGCTGCCGCCGCGATGTGCATCGGCCCTGAATCGTTGCAGACCACGGCGCGGGCCACGCTGACCAGATCGATGACATCGACCAGGCTGGTGCGGCCGCAAAGATTGATCGCCGCACCATTCGAGGCGGCGACGATCTGCGCCCCGAGCGGCTGTTCCTTCTTCGAGCCGATGATCCAGCTGCGGATGCCTTGCCGGCCGAGATCGGCGGCGACTTGCGCGTAATAAGCCGCCGGCCACTGCTTCGCCGGGCCGTATTCGGCACCGGGCATCAGCGCCACCGCCGGGCCACGCCCAAGCGCCAGATCGACTGTCAACTGCGCGGCACGCTCGGCATCGGCGCGGAAGCGCGGCGCCGGCACGCTCGGCACCGCGCGCGCCGGGCCCTCGTCGGCCAGCGCGACGAAGCGTTGCGGCGTCGTCTTCAGCAAAGCCTTGTTCAGCGACCGCAGATCGTTGAGCAATACGACCCGGAATTCGCGGGCGTAGCCAGTCCGGCGCGGGATGTCGGCAAACCACGGCACCACGGCGGACTTCCAGGAATTCGGCAGCACGATCGCCTGCGCATAGCCGCGTTCGCGCAATGACAGCCCCAGCCGCCGCCGGCCGCCGAAGTTGAATTCGCCATGGGCGAACGGCAGTTCGATGCCGGCACGAACTTCCGGCATCCGGCCGATGATCGGCAGCGACCAGCCGGGCGCGAGCACATCGATCGCAGCGTCCGGATAGCGCTCACGCAGGCGGATGAACAGCGACTGCGCCATCACCATGTCGCCGACCCAGGCCGGGCCGACGATCAGCAGGTCAGCCGTCATCGCGGCCGCAACCAGCGAGCTGAAAATGGGAATCGCGCATACCCGCAGTTTATCCTTCGCCGCCCTGCCTGCTCCCGCCGAGTCCCCCGTGTCGATCAACGCTGTCCCCACCCCGCCGTCACGCGCTCGCTGGCTGGCGCCAGTGATGGGCCTGAGCTTCGTGCTGATCTGGTGTACCGGCTACCCGACCGCCAAGATCGTGGTCGGCCACAGCGGGCCGTTCACGGCGCTGTGCCTGCGCTTCGCCTGCGCGGCGGTGATCTTTGGCGGGCTGGCGATGATCGCGCAAGTGCGCTGGCCGGGGCATCGCGAAGCGGCCCACAGCGCCGTCGTCGGCCTGTTGCAACTGGCGCTGCAGTTCGGCGGGGTTTATGGGGCGATGCGTCTCGGTGCCAGCGCCAGTCTGTCGGCGCTGGTGATCGGCGCGATGCCGCTGTCGGTGTCGGCGCTCTCGCTGCTGCTCGGCGAGCGCATCGGCAAGCTGCAGTGGCTGGGCCTGCTGGTCGGCTTCACCGGCGTCTGGCTGGTGATCGGCGACAGCCTGGTCGGTGCCCGTGCCGATGTCTGGGCGATCGGCGCGCTGCTGCTCGGCCTGCTCGGCATTTCCTGCGGCACCCTGTACCAGAAGCGCCATGGCTCGGCGATCGACCTGCGGGCAGGTCTGGCGATCCAGAACGTCGCCGCCAGCCTCGCCCTGCTGCCGCTGGCCTGGGGCCTCGAAGGTCTGCATGCCGATGGCAGTCAGGCGTTCTGGCTGTCGACTGCCTGGGTCGTGCTGGTCAACTCGGTCGGCGGCTTCGCGCTGCTGTTCCTGCTGATCCGCAACGGCGCGGCAACCCAGGTGGCGGCGCTGTTCTATCTGGTGCCGGCGGTCGGCGCGATCATGGGGCACTTCGTGCTTGGCGAGGTGCTGACCACGGCCGAAATCCTCGGCTTCTTCGTCGCCGCATCCGGCGTCTATCTCGGCACCCGTGCCGTGCCGGGCCGCTGAGGCTTTCCGGCACGGCAATTTGATTCAGCTACTTTTTCCACTTCTTGTCGGCGTCCGCCGCGACCTGCATCTTGACGATCTTGGTCGGACCGTTGACGGTGCCGTTGTTGCGCGAGTCGCCCTTCTTGACGGCATCGATGAACTCCATGCCGCTGGTGACCTGACCCCAGATGGTGTATTTGCCATCGAGGAAATCGCCGTCGTCGAGCATGATGAAGAACTGGCTGTCGGCCGAGTTCGGGTCCGATGCTCGGGCCATCGAGGCAACGCCGCGACCGTGGTGAGCCGACGAGAACTCGGCATCCAGCGTCTTGCCGGAGCCGCCGCTGCCGTCGCCGGCCGGATCGCCGGTCTGGGCCATGAAACCTTCGATGACGCGATGGAAAGTCAGCCCGTCATAAAAGCCCTTGCGGCACAGTTCCTTGATCCGCGCGACATGCTTCGGTGCCAGATCCGGGCGCAGGGAAATGACCACGCGGCCGGCTGGCACGTCGAGAAAGATGGTGTTTTCCAGATCGACCGGCTTGACGATCGGCGGCGCGGCCGGCGCATCGGCGGCGTAAGCCTGGGCGGCGAACAGGGTGGTGGTGGCGAGTAGCAGCCGGGCAAGGGTTCGGGTCATCGGTGCGGTCATGGACGGGACTCGGGTTCTGGCAAAAAGTTGCGGACACGGAGCATAGCCGTGCTCGCAGATCGGCTGCACGGCTCAGTTCAGGGCCGCGATGCGCGTCCGTCATGCGCGATACCAGGACTGATCGACACAATTTCAATAAACTGTGGCCATGCAATTCTTCATCATTGTCGGCGGCCTGATCGGCCTGGCCGTGAACGGTTGGCGCGGCGCGGCATTCGGAGCACTGCTGGTCTGGGCGCTGTTGCCGCTGGTCGGGCGACTGCTGCTGCGGACGGCGGTGCGCAAGATCGGCCAGGTCCAGACCCAGTTCCTCGATTCGACCTTCGCGGTGATGGGCGCGGTCTGCAAGGCCGATGGCCAGGTCAGCAGCGAAGAGATTCGGGTGGCCGAAGCGCTGTTCGATCAGTTGCGCCTGAACCCGGAAGCGCGCGAAGCGGCCAAGCGCGCGTTCAATCGCGGCAAGGAGGCGGACTTCGATCTCGATGCCGAAGTCGCCCGCTTCGCCGCCGCCAGCGCCCGCGCGCCGGTGTTCCGCCAGTTGTTCCTGCAGGTGCAGGTCTCGGCGATCGCCGCCGACGGTCAGACCCACCCGGCCGAGCACGCGATGCTGCTGCGCATTGCCCGCGGCCTCGGCATGTCGGCCCACGACGTCGCGATGTTCGAAGCGATGATGCGCGGCGGCGGCCCCGGTAGTGGTGGCGGTGGCGGCGGTTTTGGCCGCGATCGCGACCATCCCTCGGCGCTCGACGATGCCTATCAGGTACTCGGCGTGGCAGCGACCGCCAACGACGCCGAGGTCAAGCGCGCCTACCGCAAGCTGATGAGCGAGAACCATCCGGACAAACTCGCTGCCAAGGGCTTGCCGGAAAGCATGCGGGCGCTGGCCGAGGAAAAGACCCGTCGGATCACCGCCGCCTACGAGCGCGTCGAACGCGCGCGCGGTGGCGTCAAGAGCTGAAGCCGCGGCAGCCGCAGGTCGGTTGGGGCTCGGTTTCTGCACTCTGGTGAACAAACGTATCTTCGGCCATGCTCCCTGCACTACGAGGGGAGACCGAAGATGAGCGCAACCAAGCGCCTGAATCCGCTGGACTGGACGTTCCTTGCCGGAGAGTCCGGCGACACCGTGATGCAGGTCGGCGCGCTGATGCCGTTCTCGCCGCCGGACGATGCCGACCCTCATTGCTGCGCAAGCTGATGGACGAGGTGCGCGCCAGTGCCACCGCGCATCCGCCGTGGAACCTGAAGCTCAAGGATCCGAACCGCCTCGCCAATCCGCTGCAGGGCTGGGTCGAGGATGACAACTTCGACGTCGAATACCACATCCGCCGCTCGGCCCTGCCCTCGCCCGGCGACGAGCGCGAACTCGGCATTCTGGTCTCGCGGCTGCACAGCCACCGGCTCGATTTCCATCGCCCGCCCTGGGAAGTGCATTTCATCGAAGGCCTGGAAGGCGGCCGTTTCGCGATCTATTTCAAGGTCCATCACGCGCTCGTCGACGGCTATACCGGCATCCGCCTGCTGTCGAGCAGCCTGTCGACCAGCGCGGCGGAACATGAGACGCCGATGTTCTTCTCGATCGCCCCGAAAGCCCGCGCGGCCAAGGCCGAGGTCAAGGCCAAGGTGCCGACGATGGACGTGCTGATGGCGCTGGTGGCGCCGATGCAGGCACCGAAATCGATACTCAACCAGAAGCTCGGCCGCAACCGCCGCTTCGCGACCCAGCAGTTCTCGCTGGAGCGGCTGAAGCGGGTGGCAAAATCTCAGGGCGGCACCTTGAACGATCTGGTGCTGGCGATCTGCGCAATGGCGCTGCGCCGCCTGCTGGTCGAGCTGGATGCGCTGCCGGCCCAGCCACTGACCGCGATGCTGCCGGTCAACGTGCGACCGAAGGACGATCCGGGCGGCGGCAATGCCATCGGCGCAATCATCGCCTCGCTGGCTAGCGATATCGCCAACCCTCGCGACCGTCCGCAGGCGATCATCGCCTCGACCAATGCCGCCAAAGCACAGCTCCAGGGCATGACCCGCAACGGGCATCATGCAGTACAGCGCGCTGCTGATGGTGCCCCTGTTGCTGGCCCGGGTGCCGGGCACGGTGGGTCGCATCCGGCCGGCGTTCAACCTGGTCATCTCCAACGTGCCGGGGCCGACCAAGCTGCTGTATTTTCGCGGCTTCAAGCTCGAAGCCTATTACCCGCTGTCGATCCCGATGCACGGCTACGGCCTGAATATCACTGTGGTGTCCTATATCGACCCGCTAAACTTCGGCTTCATCGGCTGCCGCGATGGCCTGCCGCATCTGCAGCGTCTCGCCGTGTACAGCAAGGCCGCACTCGATGAGCTCGATGACGAGGTCGGCGGCTGAGCCCAGCGGACGCCCTGCTTCGTCAACAATCATCATCGCTGGACGACCGCGACCAAGCGCATGGCCGAGCTGATCAATCTGAACAAGGCGCGCAAGCAGAAAGCCCGCGCCGCAGCCGAGGCCCTGGCGGCAGCCAATCGCGTCAAGTTCGGGCGGACCAAGGCCGACAAGCAGCGCGATGCGGCGGTAGAGGCCGAAGCAGCGCGGCGACTCGATGGCTTACGCCGCGAGCCGCTGCCGACCGATCAGGCCGACGACTGAAAACCCACCGGATGCAGCAGCCCGTCATTCCACTGAGCCGCGCGCAAGGCGCCATCGTCTGGGCCTGCTGGCTGGGCGGTGGCCTGCTGCGGCTGATCTATGTGCTGGTCATCCATCCGCCGACCCAGCACGTTTACAGCGACATGCAGGGCTATGTGCAGCGGGCGCTGAACCGGGTGGCCGGCGGGCCGGAGAACATCGGCGATTCGCTGTATCCGCCCGGCACCTCGATGCTGTTCGCCACGCTGCACCGATTCGACCCGAGCTCCGGGCTGACGGTGATCGCGCAATGGCTGCTGTCGCTCGGCACCATGGCCGGGGTCTGGGTCATCGCCCGCGCGCTGTACGGCAACCGGGTGGCAGTGCTGGCCTTGGTCGCGACGACGCTGTACCTGCCGCTGTTCCATTACGCCGGCCTGTTCCTCGCCGAAAATCCGTTCACCTTCTGCCTGGTGGCCGCCTATGCCTGCCTGATCAAAGCGATCGCGGCTTCGCGGCCGATCGGCACCGCCTTGTGGGCGATCGCGGCCGGCCTGCTGGCGGGGCTGGCGGCGTCGCTGAAAGCGACGATCCTGCTGCCGGTTGCTATGACCGGCGTTGTGGTCATCGTCTGGCTGATCCGCAATCGTCGCCGCGGCGCGCCGACCCTGGCTTTCGGCGTGCTGCTCGGCATCAGCACGCTACTGCTGCCGCTCGCCGAGCGCTGCACGCGGCTGGCCGAAGGGCACTTCTGCCTGGTCAGCACCAATACCGGCATGAACGCGCTGATGGGCCACGCCGGCGAGTACGCGGAATTCGTCTGGGTCGATCCGACGCGCAACAGCACCTACTCGTTCACCAGCCCGAGCGCGCCGATGCGCGGCTATACCGCACCGGTGCGCCTGGCGTTCGGTGCCTACGATGTGCCAGCCAATGTCGCCGAACTGCACACACGCATCGCGGCGGATCCAGCGGCGGCCTTCCGCTTAAGCCTGCGCAATGTCGTCGACCTGTTCGTCGGCCGGGATTTCTGGCCCGGCGCGGCCTACCAGCAGCGCAACTGGAGCCGCGCCTACCAGTGGACCGCCCAATGGTTGCTACTGCCGCTGGCGCTGGCCTGGCTGATCTACCGCGCGCCGAGGCTGATCCGGCTGCGCGATGACAGCCTTGCCGAATGGCTGCTGCTGACGCCGCTGCTCGGCCTGATGCTGACCGCGTTCATCTCGCTCGGTGAACTGCGCTTCCGCATTCCGTTCGACGGCTTTCTGATCATTCTCGCGGCGCAAGCGTTGCTGGCACTGTTCAGCCGCGAGCAACGTCTGATCAACAGCACCGCGCCGCTGCCGGCGATTCGGCAGCCCTGATCAGGGAGCGGCTGCGGGCGCAGCGCCAACAACGATCCTCGCCCGCAGGCTTTTCAATTTGGCGATCACCGCCAGGCGATGCTCGCGGCCGATACGCCACAGCAGCTTGCGGCCGGCAGAAGCGGTTTCCTGCGCCGGCTCGGCGTACTCGTAGTGCACCTTCGGCCGCAGCAGCGGCACTGGCTCGCTGATCTCCGGCGTGGCGATCAGATGGTCGAGCACTTCGACGACGCGATTGTTGAACTTGCCCTGCGGATAGCCCAGCTCGCGATAAGCCTGCTGGAACAGCGGATACCAGCGGAAGTACAGCGCCACCAGCGCGTCATCGCTGATCGCCGCCAGCAGGCTGACCACCGAGTTGTAGCGGGACGCATTCGCCACGCCGATCGTGTAGCCGAGCTTGCTGGCGTCGACCAGAAATTCACCAGCGACCGGCTTCAGCGGCCGCAGCTTCACCGCGACCCGGTCGCGCGGCAGGTTGTCGATGGTGACGACGATGCGGCGGATCAGCATGTCCGGAATCAGCCAGGCCTCGATCGGTGCCGCGCCCGGCAGCCCGATCAGGGCCTTGCCGAAACTGCTGTCGCTGTCGGCGATGGTCGGCAGTGCCGGTGCTTCGGGGGCTGCGCCCGGCACCGGGTAGTCCGGTGGTGGCGGTGGCGGTGCCGGGTCGGCGATCGCTTCGATCGGTGTCGGTGGTGCCGGCGGCACTGGCTTGAACCATTTGAACCAGGTGCCAGCGGCGGCCAGCAAGGCGACGACAAGAATCAATCCCCAGCGGTTTGCAGACATCGTCGGCTCCGGTTGTTCGACAGGTATACGGGATTGCTCAGGCAGCCGCGCGCTGCGCCAGCGCCGCAGTCAGCAACTCGTAGGACCGCAGGCGCTCGGCGTGGCCGTGGATGTTGCTGACGATCATCACTTCGTCAGCGCCGGTATCGCCCACCATCGCGTCGATCCGGGCCCGCACCGTGCTCGGAGAACCGACGATGCTCAGGGCGCGCTGCTGGCGTACTTCGAGGCGATCGAACTCGCTCCACTCATAGGCAGCGGCCTCGGCCGGCGACGGAATCGGCAGGTACTGATTGCGGTTGATGCGCAGCCAGGTCAGATCCATCGACTGCGCGAGTTCGTCGGCGCGGGCATCGGTCTCGGCACAGACCACCGACACGCCAAGAATCGCATGCGGCTTCGGAAACGCCTCCGAAGGCTTGAAGCCGGCGCGATACGCCTCGAACGCTGGCACCGCCGGTTCCGGGCTGAAGTGGCTGGCGAAGCTGTAACCGAAGCCGGCAGCACCGGCCGAGGCGGCGCTGGCGCCGCTGGAACCCAGGATCCAGATCGGCGGCAGCGTGACCTCGGTCGGCATCGCGGTGACTTTCGCGTAGGGATGACCCGGCCCGTAACCATCGCCACCGAAGCGCAGCAGCTCGTTCATCAAAGCCGAAAAATGTTCGCCGCCGGCGGCCCGCAGCGCCCGCGTGGCATTGCCATTGGTGCCCGGCGCGCGGCCGACACCGAGATCGATGCGACCGGGATGCAGCGCTTCAAGAGTGCGGAAGACTTCTGCCACCCGCAGCGGCACGTGGTTCGGCAGCATCACGCCGCCGGAGCCGACGCGGATCGATTTCGTGGCCGACGCAATATGGCCGATCAGGATTTCCGGCGCGCTGCTGGCGACACTGGCCAGCGCGTGATGCTCGGCGAACCAGTAGCGCGCATAACCGAGACGCTCGGCCAGACGGGCGAGATCGACGCTGCGGCGCAGCGCTTCGGCGGGAGTCGAGCCGGTGCAGACCGACACCAGATCGAGCACGGATAGAGCGTAGGTCATCGAGGACATCTCCACGGACGGGCCACGGACAGACAGTGCTTGCCGCATCGCCGAAGGATACCGAATGCGCTCGCCGGCCCGCGCTTCGAACGTCCGCTGCGGACAAAAAGAAGGCCGCTTGCGCGGCCTGCTTTCCTGCATCTTCTTGCGGGTCTTGCGGGTAAAATTTTCCGACCGTCAGACGCCGCCGAAGCGATAACGGACGCCGGCTTCGAAGCGGTCGTCATCGCCGCCCTGAACCGCCGCGACCAGCGCAAAACGCGGTGCGATGTAGTAGGCGCCGCTGATCCGCAAAGCCACCCGGCCGTCGCCCACCGCATTGAAGTAGCGAACTTCCGGAGTCAGCTCGATGACCTTGTTCGGCGTGTAGCGCAGACCGCCTCTGAAGCCATAGCCGAGATCATCGGCGGAGCCAACATCGACGTATTCGAGGCCACCGCCGGCGAACAGGTCGAATTCCGAGTTGATCGGCGTATGGAACAACGCACCGGCGCTGAACTGGTTGAGCTCGTCATTGCTGCTGAACTCGGAATACGCCGCCACATTGGGGTGGACGCCGAGCATGCCGCCAACGCGAACGCCGGCATCACTGCGGCCGTAGGTGTCGCGCTGGATGAAACCGCCTTCGATATGGTTGTAATCAGCCGCCGAAACCATCCCGGGCAGCAAAGCGAGTGCAGCGAGGGCGGTCAGTCGGCGAATGGGCGACTTGTGATTCATCGGGAGTCTCTCCTGTGATTTCTGGTTTTTTGAACAACGTTTGATGCTTTGAAGCCCGGCAAGCTGTCAGCCATACCGTGCTGGTCAGTCATCACATAGCGTGCCCGCACACTGATGAGGCCTTGCTGGCCGTTCAATTGCGGCCAACCCGCGTCGATTGCCACCGCCCACGTTCAGTGCCTGCCGACAATGTCGGCAAACGCTTTCGAGCCATAGAAGCCGGCGAGACGACGGCGCGCGATCGGCTCCAGCAGCTTCTTTTTCTTCAGCGTCTTGATCACCGACGGTGCGTAGCGCTGCAGTTCATCGACAATCCGTTCGCGGTCGATGCCGAGATCGGCGAGCAGCGTGGCCAGCGTCGCATCCTGGTATTTCTCGAAGAAGCCATCGATGCCGGCGTCGATGACGATGCGGTACCAGTCCTGCTTGCGCAGGTGGTGCCAGGCCTCGAAGCCGGTGACGAACAATTCTTCGACGGCCGTTTCGCCGACATGCTCGCGCAGCCCGCCGACCGGCTGGTCACGCAGCTTTTCCCAGGTGTCCAACGCCAGCTCTTTCAGCAGCTTCGGGCGGGCGTGGGAAATCAGGAACTCGGCGCTGCGCGTCGTCGACGCCTGCACCGCCTTGGCGATGTACTTGCGCAGACCTTCTTCGAGCGAGGCTTCCAGCTTCGGCGTGGCAACGCTGAGCGCGGCGCGGCCGAGTTTCAGCATCGAGCTGGCACCGGGAATGTTCTTCGCGACATTGCTCTGCGCGAGGTAGCCGGTGATGCCGCTGTAGAGCAGGTCCGAGGCGAAATCGGCGTACAGCGGGCTGGTCACGGCGGCGCGGATGATCTTGTCACGCAGGCTGTCGAGTTCGAGGATCTGGTCGGTGAAATCCTCGAAGTGCTGATCGGTCAGCAGGTCACCCGGCGTGGTCTTGTCATGGATCTCATGGCCGTAGACGCGGCGGGCAATCTCGCCTACCAGCTCCGGCAGCCCCGGCCCGAACTCGACTTCGCTGGCAAACACCGCGGCGGTGTCCTTGATCTGCTTGCGGGTGACCATGTTGCCGACAGTCAGCTTGCCGGCCAGCAGCAGCACAGCATCGACTTCCTCGGCGAGCAGCGCTTTCAGCCCCGGGCTGCTGAGCTCTTCGACGATGTGCTGCACATGCGCTTCCAGCAGCGCTTCGGCGAGACCGGCTTGGTTGTCGACCATCAGGCTTCTCCAGAATACGGAATCATTAGGAAACAATTGTTCGCTAGCTTCGCACAGGCGCAGCCAGCGATGGCGCGAGCCTTTATCCTGATGGCGAATACGGAGCACGAGACGCCCCGCTTGGACCCGCTGCCAACCCCCGAAGCCTTGCCGCCGAAGCCGCAACCGCCGGTCGATTACGACTGCTGCGGCGGTGGCTGCGCGGACTGCGAACTGCGCATCTACCTGCGCGAACTGGGCCGCTGGAGAAAGCTGGCCCGGCTGCAGGGCATTCCAGTCGATGACTGAAGCGGCGAGGCTTGCCGCTACCAGTGCGGCGGAATCTCGTCGCGCGCCGTGCCCTGGAACACCGGCTGGTCGGTGGAAGCCAGCCGCTCGCCGAGCGCCTTCAGGCGCTGGTCGAGTAGATCAATCAAGCGTTGCTGGCGCTGGATTTCGGCACTGAGCACGTTCAGCGCATCTTCCTGCCAGGTCATCCGCGTTTCCAGTTCGATCAGACGATCTTCGGGGCTGCTCATGTCGGCGTGGTGTCGTTGCAAGGCCGGCAGTTTAACGGCAGGCACGGGCTATGCTTAGCGCATGGCCATGCCTCGCCCCGCAATCAAGGTCCGTCCGGAGCTCGCGATCTGCGAGCACTGCGACAGCGTCCATCGGCGTTTGCCGCTGGAGCGCGGCGAAGCAGCAGACTGCAAGGTCTGCGGCGCGACGCTCTACCGCCGCCCGATGCTGGATCTCGATGCGATGCTGGCGCTCGCGGCCGCCGCGCTGATCGTCTTCGTGCTCGCCAACGCGGCCCCGCTGGTGACCATGGAATCCGGCGGCACCACGACGCGCGGCTGGTTGCTGACTTTGGTCGCGACCACCTGGACGTCAGGCGTCGGCGCCGTGTCGGCAATCGTCATCGGCACCGTGTTCCTGTTCCCGCTCGCGCAGATCACGCTGTATTTCTATGTGCTGCTGGCCTGCCGCCTGAAGCTGCCAGCGCCGCAGTTCGTCAACGCCATGCACTGGCTGCGCCGGCTGCGGCCGTGGAGCATGGTCCAGGTGTTCCTGATCGGCACCCTGGTATCGATCATCAAGATGTCGCATCTCGCGTCGGTGCAGCCGGAGCCTGGCCTCTGGGCGTTCGGTGTATTGACCATCCTGCTGACCGCACTCGGCACCTTCGAGCTGCGCGAGCTGTGGGTGCTGCGCGAAGAGGCGCAGCAGGCATGAGCCGGATCGTCCGCGGTATCGAGCACGGACTGATCGGCTGCGAAGCCTGCGGCCTGGTGCTGGAACGGCCAGCGCAGGGCAGCGAATGCCCACGCTGCGGGACAGCCGTGCATGCTCGGCGTCCGCAATCGCTGAGCCGCAGTTGGGCGTTCCTGGTTGCGGCGATGATCCTGTACGTTCCAGCCAATCTGCTGCCGGTGCTGCACTCGACCAAGCTGTTCGAGAGTTGGTCCGACACCATCCTGTCCGGCGTCGTCGCGTTGTGGGAGGACGGCGCCTACGATCTGGCGATCATCGTCTTCACCGCGTCGATCGTGGTGCCCTTGCTGAAGATGGGCGCGCTGCTGCTGCTGCTGCTCGAAGTCCAGCGCGGCGGCCGGCAACTGCCGCGTGAACGGGCGCTGCTCTATCGGGTGCTCGAGTACATCGGCCACTGGTCGATGCTCGACGTGTTCGCGGTGGCGCTGCTGGTCACCTTGGTACACTTCGGCAGCCTGGCGAATGTCGAACCGGACTCGGGCATCGTCGCTTTCGGCGCTGTGGTGGTGCTGACCATGCTGGCGACGATGAGCTTCGACCCACGTCTGAACTGGGACCCGCCACGCAGGCGCGCCACGCCCCTACCCGCAGCCCCCGCCGTCAATCCCGACGCCGCCAAAGACCCGCTATCGCCATGAGCGCCGCCCTGCCTCCCGATGAACTGCCAGTGCCCGAGATCCGCCGGGACGGCCGCAAGCGCCTGTCGCTGATCTGGCTGGTGCCGCTGATCGCCGCACTCGTCGGCCTCGGGCTGGTGGTGCGCACCTGGCTGAACACCGGCACCAGAATCACCATCAGCTTCGAGACCGCCGAAGGCCTGGAGAACGGCAAGACCGAAGTCCGCTACAAGGACGTGGTGGTCGGCAAGGTGCGCAGCATTTCGCTGAACGGCGATGACTCCGGCGTGCTGATCGGCGTTGAGTTGACGCCCGATGCCACCCGTCTCGCGGTCAAGGACAGCCGCTTCTGGGTGGTGCGGCCGCGCATCGGCATCGGCGGCGTGACCGGCATTTCCACCCTGCTGTCAGGAGCCTACATCGGCGTCGACGTCGGCCGCGAAAAGGAAACCCAGCGTGCCTTCGAGGGTCTCGAAAAGCCGCCCGCGGTCACCCATGACCAGCAAGGCCGGCAGTTCACGCTGACCACCAATGACGCCAGTTCGATCACCATCGGCGCGCCGGTCTACTATCGCCGGGTCGCGGTCGGCCAGATCGTCGATTCCGCGCTCGATGCCGACGGCCGGCAGATCACCGTCAAGGTGTTCGTCGAAGCGCCTTACGACCGCTTCGTGACTCGCAACACGCGCTTCTGGAACGCCGGTGGCGTCGACCTCGCCGTGTCTTCCGAAGGGCTGCGGCTGAACACCCAGTCGCTGGCCACGGTGCTGGCCGGTGGCATCGCCTTCCAGGTGCCGGATCCGAACAATCCCGGTGAACCGGCGCCGGCCGATCAGAGCTTCGAGCTGTTCTCGAAGATTTCCGATGCGCTGGCGGCGGTCGATGGCCCGTCGGTCGATGCGCTGCTGGTCTTCCGGCAATCGACGCGCGGCCTGTCGGTGGGCACGCCGGTGGATTTCTCCGGCGTGGTCATCGGCGAGATCAAATCGATGCAGCCGCAGTACGACAGCGCGCGACAGAGCTTCTACACCAACGTGATGATCGAGCTGTTCCTGGAGCGCCTCGGCCCGGCCTACAAGACGCTGACTGCGCTCGATGACGGCAACGGCCGGCCGCCGCTGAAGGTGCTTCAGCGCTTCATCAACCAGGGCCTGCACGCCCAGTTGCGCGCCGGCAACCTGCTGACCGGCCAGCAATATGTGGCGCTGTTCTTCAAGCCCGGAGCGGCGAAGAAAGTCCGCAGTTCGCAGGACAGCACGCCGGAAATTCCGACTGCGCCCGGCAGCCTCGAAGAAATCCAGACCCAGATCGAAAGCATCGTCACCAAGTTCGACAAGATTCCCTTCGAAGCGCTGGCCAGTGACCTGCGCAGCACCTTGAACAACGCCAGTTCATTGCTCAAGACGCTCGATCAGGAAGTTGCGCCGCAGGCGAAGAAAACCCTGGCCGATGCCGGTGCTGCGATCCAGTCGCTGGACCAGAATCTGACCTCACCGGACTCGCCGCTGCAGCAGGACACGCGGCGCACGCTGGAACAATTGAACCGTACCGCCGCTTCGCTGCGGACCCTGACCGAATACCTCGAACAGCATCCGGAAGCGCTGCTGCGCGGCCGGCCGGTGGAACTCGACCCGCAGCCTCAGCCCGCAGCGGGAACGGCGCCCGATGCGCCACGGAAATGAGCCGATGAACAAACTTTCCCTCGCCGCCTTGATCGCTGCCACCCTGCTCGCCGCTTGCCAGAGTGCCGCACCGATCCGCTTCTACACGCTGCTGCCGGCGGCCACCCGCGATGCAGCACCCGCGCAGGACCCGGCATTCCGCATCGAACTCGGCACGGTGACGATTCCGTCCCAAGTCGATACGCCGAAGATCGTCATCCGCGAAAGCGCCGGCCGGCTGACGCCGGTCGAAGGCCAGCGCTGGATCGCACCGCTGGCCGATGAAGCTCGCGCCGCCCTCAGTGCGGCGCTGACCCAGAAACTCGGCGTGCCCGATATCGGCTACGCCAGCGCCAGCGAAGCCAAGGGCCTGCCGCTATACCGGATTCGAGTCACGCTGCGCCGCTTCGAATCGGTGCTCGGCCGCCAGGCCTTGATTGACGCGACGTGGACGATCAGCAAGGCCAGCGACGCTTCAAAAAGCGCGAGCTGCGACAGCCGCGTCGAGTCGACCATTGCCGCCGGCTTCGACGCCCTCGCCGAAGGCCACCAGCGGGCGCTGATGGTGCTCGCCGGGCGCATCGCTCGGGGGCTTGAAGCGCTGAACGCCGGCAAGGCCAGCAGCGTCTGCGTGGCTGCCGAAGCAGGCTGAGCGTGCTGGTCGTCAACGACAGGCTCAGCGTTCCGCTGGCCGAGATCGAGCTGACCGCCACCCGTTCTCAGGGCGCCGGCGGCCAGAACGTCAACAAAACCTCGACCGCGATCCACCTGCGCTACGACATCCGCGCGTCGAGCCTGCCGGACGAGCTGAAAGCGCGCGTGCTGCTGCGCGCCGATCAGCGCATCACCCGCGATGGCGTGGTGGTCATCAAGGCTCAGCAGCACCGCAGCCAGGAAGCGAACCGCGATGCCGCGCTGGCTCGCCTCGCCGATCTGCTGGTTCGCGCGCTGCACGTGCCGACACCGCGCCGGGCGACCAAGCCCAGCCGTGCGTCGAAGCGGCAGCGAGTCGACAACAAGACCCGGCGCGGCGGCTTGAAAACGCTGCGGCGCAGCGTCGACGACTGATCGCTAGGGAAGCTCTGCGCAGGTTAAATTTACGATGAGTGGGATCGCGAAAGCGCGGCTGGAAGTGGTGTAGCGGGCGCGATGGCGACCTATATCGCTGTTTTTCGCTCATCCGGGGTGCG
>JAUXYM010000018.1 GCA_030694365.1 Nevskia sp.
CGCAACGAAGTCCCGGCGGCCCAGAGACATTACTTGGGGCCGCAACCCTTCGGGGCGGGATCGTTTTTGCCCATTGCTGCCTCTCTCGTCGCGTCAATGGGTCGGCCATTGCCCGCTCCTCGTTCGTTGCACTGGGCAAAAACGACCTCCGCCGCAGCGATCAAAGTAATGCCAACAGACCCTGGGTTTTCAAGGGTGATTGATGAATTTCATCGACGCCTTGAAGCTGACCGTTCAGCGGCCCGTCACCGGGCTTTCGTTTCCTCGACCTGGTCGAGCGTCTGGTCGATGTCGGACGACATTTGCTTGAGCCGGTCGAGGCTTTCCTGATCGGGCTTGAGTAGCGATGGATCGCCTTTCAGCGCCAGCAGCTCGCGAGCCAGATTCAGCGCGGTCATCACCGCGATGCGCTCGGCACCGAGTGCCTTGCCGCGACGGCGGATCGCGGTCATCCGCTCGTTGAGATAATCGGCCGAAGCGACCAGGCCATCGTGCTCGTCCGGTGGACAGGTCACCGCGTACTCGCGGGCCATGATCCGCACGGTGACGGTCATCGGGTCGTTCTTGTCGGCAGCTTTGCTCATCTTTCCACCTAACTATTGGGATCCGATTCGATGACGCGAATGCGCTCGACGATGCCTTCGATACGACGTTTCAGTTCGGCGTTCAGTGCCAGCAGCCGATCCCGTTCCTGCAGCGCCCGTTTCTTTTCCAGGCGCTCCTGCCGCCAGGCGGCGATCAGGCGCTGCACGCGCGCTTCCAACTGGGCGACTTCGCTCGGGAGCATGGTGGCAGACAAGGACGGATGGCAAAAAGTATAACGCGGGCGTGCCTTGCGACACGCCCGCGCTTTGGTGAAGCAGTGGCTAGTGGTCAGTGGCTAGTGATCAGTAAACGCCACACTTCTTGCTGACCACTAACCACGGACCACGGACCACTGCTTCATCACGGCTCCAGGATCACGAAGAACGCGGTCTGGCCCCTGAGCACCTGCATCAGCAACTGGCCATCCTTCTGCGCCGCCAGGCGCTCGAACTCGGCGACGGTGGTCACCGGTCGGCGGTTGACGCTGAGGATCACGTCATTCGGACGCAGGCCGTTCTTGGCCGCGACCGAGCGCGGATCGACAGTGAGCACCTGCACGCCCTTGACCCCCGCAGCACGCTGGGCATCGGCGTTCGGGCCGGTCAACGGGCCGAAGGTGGCACCGGCGAGCGCCGGATGCAGCTTGTCGGCCGAGGCCTTCTCGTTGTCGATGTTCTTGCCGACGGTGACGGTGACGTCCTTCGACTTGCCGTCGCGCAGGATCTTCATGTTGACCTTGTCGCCGACCCGCAGCAGGCCAACCATGTAGCGCAGTTGCGCGAAATCCTTGATCGCCTTGCCGTTCGCTTCAACGACGATGTCGCCATCCTGCAGGCCGCCCTTCGAGGCCGGTGAATCCGGCACCACCTTGCCGATCAGCGCACCCTTGCCGTCCGGCACGTTGAAGGCCTTGGCCAGTTCCGGCGTCAGTTCCTGACCACCCTGGATGCCGATGCGGCCACGCACCACCGAACCGTTTTCGATCAGCTGCGCCATCACGCTCTTGACCAGATTGGTCGGGATCGCGAAGCCGATGCCGATGTTGCCGCCGGAGCGCGACAGGATCTGGCTGTTGATGCCGATCAGTTCGCCTCTGAGGTTGACCAGTGCGCCGCCAGAGTTGCCCGGGTTGATCGAGGCGTCGGTTTGGATGAAGTCTTCATAGCCTTCGCCGAGGCCCTGGCGGCCGAGGCCGGAAACGATGCCCGAAGTCACCGTCTGGCGCAGGCCGAACGGCGAGCCGATGGCGACCACGAAATCGCCGACTTCGAGCTTGTCGCTGTCGGCGATCACCAGCGCCTTCAGGTTCTTGGCGTCGATCTGCAGTACGGCGAGATCGGTGTCCGGATCGGTGCCGACCAGCTTCGCCGGCAGTTCGCGATCATCGGACAGACGCACGGTGATCTTTTCGGCGTCGGCGACCACGTGGTTGTTGGTGATCACATAGCCCTTCGCGGAATCGACGATCACGCCGGAGCCGATCGCCTGCGGCGCTTCGCGCTCCTGAGGGGCCTGCTGGCCAGGACCTTGACCCTGACCGTCCGGGGTCTCGAAGAAGCGGCGGAAGAACGGATCGTTGAGTAGCGGGTTCTGTTGCTGCGGCTGAGCCTTGGCAATCACCGAGATATTGACCACGGCCGGCAGCACCGGCTTCAGCATTGGTGCCAGCGACGGCATCTGGCCGTTGGCGGCCGGCGAGGCGAGCAGGGAAGTCGGCACATCGGCGCGCAGCGGTGCTGGCGCGGTCGTCGAAAGGCTCAGCGTCGCTGCGGTCGCCAGCAGACCGGCAGCGCCGGCCACGGCAGCCGTCTTCATGAAGGAGCGGAGATTCATCGTGCGTTGTCCTGGGGATGTCTATTTCGTTCGGTGCGAACGTGGCGGTACGACCATGACGGTGACTGCAAGTTTCACGTCGCCACCACAATGTTGGCGCTGCGGTGTCGACGTGCAGGCGTTCAGGGCAGTCGGTTCAGACGAGTGGCATCGAGTGCCGACAGGCTTCGCGCCAGCCCGGCCGGTGCCCATTTGCCAGCGGCACTCAGACTGGATCGCAGTCCGGCAACGCGCGACAGCGTGCCGATCAACTGCTCGCGAAGGCCGCGCTTGACCCGGTATTTCAGTTCATAGACTTCGCGTTCCTTGCAGGCATCGAGCAGCAGATCGTCGCTGGTCTGCAGGCGATCGACCAGGCCGAGTTCCTGCGCCTGGGTGCCGTACCAGTGCTCGCCGGTCGCGACTTTGTCGATGACCAGTTGCTTGCGGTTGTCGGAGACGAAGGCCTTGAACAGGCTGTGAATCTCTTCCAGCTCCTGCTTGAACTTGGCGCGCGCGGCGTCGGTGTTCTCGCCGAACATGGTCAGGGTGCGCTTGTACTCGCCGGCGGTGTGCAGTTCGACATCGACCTGGTGCTTGTCGAGCAGGCGGTGGAAGTTCGGCATCTGGGCGACCACGCCGATCGAGCCGATCACCGCGAACGGCGCGGCAACGATCTCGTCGGCGACGCAGGCCATCATGTAGCCGCCACTGGCGGCGACCTTGTCGATCGCCACGATCAGCCGGTAGCCGCGATCGCGGATGCGCTTCAACTGGGAGGCGGCCAGGCCGTAGGAATGGACGATGCCGCCGCCGCTTTCCAGACGTACCAGCACCGCGTCATCGGGACGGGCCACCTGCAGCAAGGCGCTGATCTCCTCGCGCAGCGCGCCGACCTGCGAGGCTTCGATGTCGCCATCGAAATCGAGCACGAACAGCCTTGGCTTCGCGGGCGCTTCCTCGCCGCGCTTGGCGGCTTTCTTCTTGGCCTTGGCGTCGGCCTTGCGCTGCTTGTCGGCCGCCTTGTGCTCGGCTTCGCTCATCAGGTCGAGATTTAGCACTTCGGCCATGTCTTTCAGCCGCTCGTTGATGTGCTTCACTTCCAGCCGCTCGCCGACCTGGCCGCGGCCCTCGCGGATCAGATTGGCGATCAGCACGATCAGCGCGCCGATGGCAACGAGCCAGGTGATGGTCTTGGCGAAGTACAGGCCGTACTGCAGCAGCAGGTCTTGCATGGAGTTTTTCCGGGCTCGCCCCAGGCAGGGCCAGACCCATGATGAAGGCTATGAGGGAAGCGGGGAACGAAGCGACGACGAAAGGAAAGCGTCGCGCGAGTCTGCCCGGGTGGCCGGTGATCAAATCCCGCGCAGTCCGAGCATGGAGGCAGTAAGCGGGGATTCAACGGATGGCGGTACCGGATTGCGCCGAAAGGTTACTTGCATGGTGTCGGCAAGCGTCTGATTCGGTTAAATTCGCGGATGCTGGAATGGCTGCCATTTTTGCTGCCGCTACCCTCGCCCGAGCACTCGCATGACCTCTTTCTCTCGATCGATCAACGCCATCCTCGCCGCGCTGCTTGCGGCTTCCGTCGCTGGCGTCGCTATCGCCCAGCCACCATTGATCGATCGAGACGGCGACGGCGTTCCGGACGATAACGACGAGTGCCCTTACAGCGCGGCTGGCACAAAGGTGGACGCCGAAGGCTGTTCAACTTCTACCGATGCCGACAGTGACGGCGTACTCGACAAGATCGATCTCTGCCCGTATTCGACGATCGGCATCTGGGTCGACGCCCAAGGCTGCGCGCTTGACGAAGATTTCGACGGCGTCGCCAATGGCAGGGATCAATGCCCGAACAGCGCTTACGGCGAGAGGGTCGACGCCAGCGGCTGCGAGATCGTCACTCCGGGCAGCACGAAGAAAGCAGTCTCCAATAAAGACGAGCCGGTGCCGGTCACCGGACTCGCGCCGCCAACGGGGCTGGCCAAAGTCATCGTGAAGACCAATCCGAACTATGTCGACGAGAACGAGCTGTACGCAGCGCCGCCGCCCCGGTCCGAAGCCAGGGTCGCGCAACCGGTAGTCGTCCCGGTGCCAGTGCCGCTTGCGCCCTCGGTGCCTCCCGCTCCAGTCGCGGCCGCTGCTGCCAAGTCGGCCGAAGCGGTGATCATTCAGGTCGCGCCGAGCCGCGCTGCTGAGCCTGCAGCCTCGGTGCCGGCGGCAGCTGTCGCTGCGAGCACCCCGAAGCCAGCCCCGACGCCTGCTGTAGCGATCCCCTTGGTGTCGACGCCGGGTGCTGCCAGCATCCCGGCGCCGGCAGTCACGGCCGCACCGGCGATACGCGAAAAGCCGGTGGCCGAGCCGGTGGTGCTGACGTCGGAACAGGCGCGCGCCAACGCCGAGCAGCGAGCCACGATGTCGTCTGCCGCCACGGATCGCACGCCGTCGTTGCCGAAAGCTGCGACGGGCACCTTGCCGGTGCCGTCGCTGCCGGCCGACCAATTCCCGCCGGGATACAGGCCGAACCGGGTTTCGCCGCAGGTCAACGTTCCGACCAGCGCGGTCCCCGGCCCCGTTGCCAGCACCACCCGCAAGCCCCCCGTCACGGCCATCCCGGCGGCGTCGGGAGCCGCCGTGCAGGCCCCCACCGCTATGCCTGCTCCGGTTGTCGCCGTCACGCCGGCGGCGCCGCGCGCACCATTCAAGCCAGAGCCGGTGCCCGCTATTCCGGTGCCGAGTGCGCGGGCCGGGGGGCCGGTGATCGCCTTTGCGCCGGCGGCGGATGGGGCACCACGCGCCGCCGTGATCGCGCCGCCGCCGGTTCAGGACGATGGCGCTGAAACGCTGGCCGAAATTAGCTTCGCCGCAGGTTCAGCGCAGGTGAGCCCCGAAGCGACGCAGCGAGTGCGTCAGCTTTCCAGCACGGTCTCGTCGCGGCTGTCGGATAGTCCGGCGCTGGAGCTGCGCCTGTCGGGTCGCCGGCATGCCGGCGAGTCGGTCGAGATCGAAGCCAGCCGCGGCCTGGCGCTGCGCAAGGCCTTTATCGATGAAGGCATCGAAGACGTGCGGATTCACATCGTCGTCATCGACGGCCCAGACGCCGCCGTCGGCGACTACCGGGTGGCGGTGCAGTTGTTCGCAGGGCAGTAGCAGGATCGATCCCGTACTCGGGCATCTGGCCCAGCCGGATGCCCGAGTGATCGCCGAGCTTCAGCGTCCGCCGCGAAACGCCGCCGCAAGCGCCGTGGCACGGGCTAGTCGGGTTTCCGCTTCCCCCGCTTGCGCGACCGGCAGCAGCCAGCCATACAACTGGGCTTCGAGCATGCCGGCGAGCATGTCGATGTGTTCGTCGTGCTCGTTCAGCGCCGGGATATAGCGGAAGCGCTCGCCTCCGTGGGCGATGAAATCCTCGCCGCAGCCGATCGAGATTTCCTCCAGCGTTTCCAGACAGTCGGCCGCGAAGCCGGGGCAGATGACGTCGACGGTCCGGATGCCGCGCCCGGCCAGCGCACGCACCGTTGCATCGGTGTACGGCTGCACCCACGGGGCCTTGCCGAAGCGGCTCTGGAAGCTGATCGAGTACCCGTCCTGGCTCAGTTCCAGCGCCTCGGCGAGCAGCCGGCCGGTCTTCTGGCACTGGCAGTAGTACGGGTCGCCTTGGGTGACGTAATGCTGCGGCACGCCATGGAAGGACATCAGCAGATGTTCGCCACGGCCGTTGGCGTCCCAGTGCCGGCGCACGCTGTTGGACAGTGCGGCGATATGGCTGGGGTGATCGTGATAGCAGCCGACGGTGCGCAGCTCCGGCATCCAGCGGCGCTTCTGCACTTCGGCGAATACCGCGTCGTAGCAGGCGGCGGTGGTCGAGCCGGAATACTGCGGATACATCGGCAGCACGACGATCCGTCGCACGCCCTGCTGTTCGAGTTCGGCGACGGCGGCTTCGACACTCGGATTGCCGTAGGTCATTGCCAGCGCCACCGGCACGTCCTGACCGTATTGCGCAGCCAGTTTGATCTTCAGCTTCGCCGCCTGGCGCTTGGAAAAGATCACCAGCGGCGAACCCTCGTCCATCCAGATCGAGCCATAGGCATGCACCAGCCGCTTCGGCCGGAACGGCACGATGAACAAGTACAGGATCGGCAGCCACAGCAGCCGCGGCAGTTCGACCACCCGCGGGTCGCCAAGAAACTGGGCGAGATAGCGGCGGATCGCAGGTCTCGTAGGCGCATCGGGCGAGCCGAGGTTCATCAGCAGCACGCCGGTCTTGCCGGAAGCGCGGTGGGCGAGGTCGGACAGCTTGGGCGGGTTCATGCCGGATCAGAAGTGGAACGGCGCACAGTGTAGTCTCGGTCAGCGCCGGATTTCGCCAGCCGCCAGCCGCCGGAAATAGCCGTGATACGCCGCCATCGCCTTGTGGCCGAGCACCAGCATCAGCGGCAGGTTGATCAGGTACATGAAGCCGAGGCCGACGGTCGAGATGGCGTCGAGCTGGCCGCTGGTCTGGATAAAGCCGAAGCAGGCGACGGCCGCCGCCACGCACCAGGTGATGCGGTAGGGCGTGATCGCGCGAGGACCGATGAGGTAGATCACGCCCTGCTCGCCGTAGTAGCCGTAGCTGATGATGCAGGACAGGCCGAACACCCAGACGGCGATGGTGATCAGCCAGCGGCCCAGGCCGGGATGAACCTTGTCGAAACCCTTGGCGACCAGGGTGGAGCCGCGATAGTCGGCATAGACGCCGGTGTCGAGGATGGTCGGTGCCGTGGCACTGGCCAGCGGCATCCAGCTGACCGAATGGGCATCGTCGCCGAGCACGCCGTACAGCCGCGTGCGAGTGCCGGCCGCGTCGACCATCACGAACAGCGGCGCACCGGCTTTCCAATCCTCTCTGCTCGGGCCGGATTGATCGGGAATGGTCGCGAGGTCTGGCTGCCACTGTCCGATGGCGGTCGCGACGATCGCTGGCGGCGTGGTCCAGACCGCTGCCGGGGCGCGATTCCAGATGCCGGTAGCCAGCACCACGAGACCGGTCACGGTGCAGACGAAGATGGTGTCGATGAACGGCTCGAGCCCGGCGACCACACCCTCAGTCACCGGCTCCGGTGTCTTCACCGCAGCGTGGGCGATCGGTGCCGTGCCGAGCCCGGCTTCGCTGGAAAACAGCGCTCGCTTCATGCCCCACATGAAGGCACCGCCGAGCGAGCCGCCGGCAAAGGCACCCGCGCCTTCGGTTGGCGAGAAGGCGCTGCTGACGATCAAGGAAAACAGCGCCGGCAGGCTTTCAGATTCGTGGAGGATCACGTAGATGCCGACGATCACATAGACGCCGCACTTGAACGGCACCAGGGTCTTGGTGACGTTGCCGATGCGTTTGATGCCGCCGAGGATCACCGCGCCGGCAACGCTGGCGAGGATCACGCCGGTGATCCATGTGGGGACACCGAAATACTCACGGGTGGTGTCGGCGACGCTCCAGGTCTGGAACATGTTGCCGCCGGTGAACGCGAACAGCAGCAGCGCGAAACAGAAGAACACGCCGACGACTCGGCCGAACGGTTTCAGCTTCGGGTTCAGTTCGGCGAGCCCGTCACGGGCCACGTACATCGCGCCGCCATGCGGATTTCCGGGCTCGGAAGTATCGCGATAGAGCAGCGACAAGGTCACTTCGGTGGTCTTCAGGGCCATGCCGACCAAGCCGACCACCCACATCCAGAACACCGCGCCAGGCCCGCCGAAATCGACCGCGATCGCCATGCCGGCAATCGCGCCGAGGCCGACCGTGCCGGACATCGCTGCGGTCAGCGCCTGGAAGTGCGTCAGCGCCCCTTCGCCGTGCGAAGTGTCGATGCCGCGGCCGGCCACCAGCGCGATGCCGTGGGTCAGGGAACGGTACTGGCAGAACTTGCTCCAGGCCGAAAACAGCACACCGATCGCCAGCAGGGCGAGCAGCATCGGCGCCGACAGCAGCGTGTTGTTGACGGCATCGATCGCCGCCCAGAACTGATTCATCGTCGTACCCCAGTGCTACAGACGGGTGCTGCGGAACGACGGATCAGGCAGTGCGGGCAAGCACGGCGTGGCGGCGCGAATAGCCGAAGTAGATCGCCTGGCCGATCAGCAGCCAGATCGCGAACGCCGTCCAGGTGGTCTGGCCGAGGCGGGTCATCAGATAACCGCAGGAGAGCACGCCGAGCACCGGCAGCAGCGGCCCGAACGGTGCCTTGAACGGACGCTTCAAGTCTGGCCGGGTACGGCGCAGCACCAGCACGCCGACGCAGGCGATGACGAACGCGCCGAGCGTGCCGATGTTCGCGGTATCGGCCAGTTCGCCGAGCGGCACGAAGCCGCCGAGCAGCAGCATCACGCCGCCAGCGGCGATGATCGAGCCGACCGGTGTCCGCGTCGTCGGATGCAGGCGGGCGAAGAACGGCGGCAGCAAGCCGTCGCGGGAGATCGCGAACAGCACGCGGGTCAGGCCGTAGAACATCACCAGCATCACCGTGGTCAGGCCGGCGATGGCACCGATCGAGATCAGGCCGGCTGCCGTCTTCTGGCCGATCTGCAGCAGTGAATAGGCGACTGGTGAACCGACGTTCAGAGATGAGTACGGCACGATGCCGGTGAGCAGACCGGAGACCACGATGTACAGAATGGTGCAGGCACCGAGCGAACCGAGAATGCCGATCGGCAGGTCGCGCGAGGGCTTCCTGGTTTCCTCGGCGGCGGTCGAAACAGCATCGAAGCCGAGGTAGGCGAAGAAGATCTTCGAAGCACCGTCGAACACGCCGCCCCAGCCGAAGTGCGAAGTGCCGTCGGCATCGATGACTTGCTCGGGAATGAACGGATGCCAGAGCGTCGGGTCGACATGGAACACGGCGACGCCGATGAACAGGAAGATGGTTGCCAGCTTCACCGCGACGATCACCGCATTGAACATCGCGCCGATCTTGGTGCCGGTGACCAGCACGATGCCGAGCGTGGCGATGATCAGCACCGCCGGCAGATTGACCAGTCCCGGATGCTGGGGGTCGAGAAAGCTGTGAGTCAGCGCCGCCGGCAGGCCGGAGCCGATCGCCTGCAGCCCGTTGTTCAGATACTCCGACCAGCCCGCCGATATCGCCGGCACCGCGACTGCATATTCGAGCACCAGCATCCAGCCAATGATCCAGGCCGGCCATTCGCCGAGCCCTGCGTAGCCGTAACCGTAGGCACTGCCGGCACCTCCGATCGACGACGATAGTTCAGCGTAGGACAGGGCAGCGAAAGTGCAGGCCAGGCCGGCCACGATGAACGACAGCACCACGGCCGGTCCGGCGTTGACGGCTGCCGCCTTGCCGGTGAGCACGAAGATGCCGGTGCCGATGATTGCGCCAATGCCGAGCATCACCAGATCGAACGCGTTCAGGCTGCGCTTGAGGCCGGTTTGTTTCTCCAGATCGGTCTCGATCGGCTTGGTGCGGAACAGGCTCATCAATCACTCCCCTTGGAATTTTCACCGGCGGCAGCACGGCGCTTGGTAGGTGGGAAGTATGCCGATGGGGGCTGGTTTCAGTAAGCGGCCCCGCAAGCAGCCGGGCAATATCTTGTCATCGCTACCTCCACCTGACAGTGGCGATCGCCTGATCGGCAAAAAATTTCCTCTGCTAGCGGCGTCAATGCTGGAGGCCGAGGGTGAAGAAAGCGACCTGGCTGGCATCGCCAGCGGAATTGCCCTTGTTTACGGAGCCGCCGTTATAGGCGCCAGCCTTGAAATAGACCCCGACCCTGTTCCAGGACGAGGCCGTCTGCCGGTTGACGGTGCGGCCGTTGACCGTCACTGAAATGTTGGAGCCGATCCACTGAATCCGGTAGTCGATCCGGTCGCCGATCCCGATATTGCTGGCGACCTGCACCGTCGTGGCAGCACTGCCGTTCGGGCTGTTGTAGAACTTCGCCCGGACCGCTCGCTGCGCTTCGTCGTAGGTCAGCAGCAACAGGATCGGCCCGCGCGCGTGGATCTGCCCGATGATCACGCTTTTCCTGTCTATCGGCGTCCTGTCGACACGACAACTGGCGGTCAGCGTGCCGCCAACGCCATTGGTCCATTCGGTTGGGCCGGACAGCTTGTACAACTCGCGCAATTCCGTTCGCGTGTTGTCGGAGCCTTCTCCCGGCGTGGTGGTGGCTCCGTTCGAGGGCGCGTTGAAAACCACTGCGCCGCTCGCATCCGTGTACAGGAACTTCGATGAATATCCGGGCGGGCCGATGAGCTGCATTGGCGAGATGTCGCCCGCAAGGCCGCTGGTGCCGCCGGCACTGTTGATGGGGAGCGTCAGCCTCCAGTTGGTGAAATTCAGCACCTCGGCTGGACTGGGCCGGCCACTCGTTGAACCGGCAGTGGTCACCGTGAAGGGTGCCCGAACGCCGCCGACGGTTACTGTGGCGGTGACCGCAGTGCTGTTCTGACTTGATGCCGTGACTTGTGCGCTGACCCGGTCATAGAGACGGACCGTTCCCGCCAGCGCCGTGATGGGTCCGTCATTGATCCTGTAAAGCCCGCCCGAGACGCTGATCGGCGACGGTGCGTTGATGCCGGCGATGGTCGTCGGCGCGCTGACATAAGTGCGACTAAGAGTGGCGTTTGAGACCGGCGCGAATGAAAAGCTGTCTGGCACAGTGTCTGTCGCTGCCGCCGTGGTGACTCTGAATGCGCTCGCTACGCCACCAACGGTGAGGGTGGCAGTGACCGTTGTGCTGGCGCGGGTCGACGCCCTGACGCGAACGACAACCCTGTCGTTGAGGTTGACCGTTCCAGCCGCTGTCCGGTACGACTCGTTGTTGATCTTGTAGGTGCCGACCGTGATGCTGACCGGGGAAGGCCCGGTGATGCCGGTGATGACGATCGCCTCACTGGCGTAGTCGATATCCGGCGCGGCGTTGTTGACTGCGGTGAACGAAAACTGGTTTGGCGTGGTGTCGACGGCCTGCGTATGGAGAGCCTCCTGGCCTGGTCCGGCATCGGCCCCTAGCGGGCAGAGCAGCATCAGTGCCAACGCGACGAAACCGCAGTACTTATTCAGGAATGACAGCGCTGTTCTGGCTGGCGCGAAGCGCACGGCCACCGGGTTTAGCTGCCGGGTCGGAGTTGCCGAACACGCATAAGCGAGGCGCACCAAGGAGTCCCATCGCCCGCTTTTCATGCTCCGTGCAGCGGCAATCATTATCCAGCCGGATTCAAAGTCAGACATATAATCCCCGCACATCTGGCCCTTACTTGGTCAATTTCCAGCGCTGGCTACGGCCGAAGGCGTCACGGACTTGCCTTTGGTCTATCGAGCGGTCAAGCACAAGCCCAGCGAAATTCATGCCATCAGTTGGCTCAGGCACGGCAGGTGCAGATGATAGATTATCGCTATGACGGATGGCAGACGGGGCCGCGTTTCCGATTTTCCGGGCTGAGGTTGATCGGCGGCGAAATCGGTAGGCAGATCACCTCGTGTCGTTTGGCGGCCATGGTCTACCGAGTCGAAGCCGTCTTTCCGCCCCAAGCCAGCCGCACCCGCTACGCTGCCAGCTCCGACCGCCCCCCGCTCAGATGCCTCCACCCATTCGGACTCAATGCTGGAGGTCGAGGTTGAAAAAGGCGACTTGGCCGGCGTCTCCTGCAGGATTGCCCCTGTTCGCGGAGCCAGCGTTGTAGGTGCCGGCCTTGAAGTAGACGCCTACACCGTTCCACGACGACGAGGTCTGACGATTGACTGTCCGGCCATTGACCGTTACCGAAATATTGGCCCCGATCCACTGGATTCGATAGTCGATCCGGTCGCCGATCCCGATGTTGCTGGCGATCTGCACCGTCGGGCCGTCGCTGCTGTTCGGGCCCTTGTAAAATTTCGCTTGGACGATCCGCTTCGCTTCGTCATAGGTCAGCAGCAACAGAATCGAAGAGACCCCGTGAATCTGTCCGATGACCACGCTTTTCCTGGCTATCGGCGTCCTGTCGACACGACAACTGGCGGTCAGCGTGCCGCCAACGCCGTTGGTCCATTCGGTTGGGCCGGACAGCTTGTACAACTCGCGCAATTCCGTTCGCGTGTTGTCGGAGCCTTCTCCCGGAGTGGAGGTGGCACCGTTTGACGGCGCGTAGAAGACCACCGCGCCGTTGGCATCCGTATAGAGGTACTGGGAGGTATAGCCGGGGGGGCGGACGAGTGCCGAAGGCATGATTGTGGTGGCCAGGCCGGTGGTGCCGCCGCCGCTGGTCACCGGCAGCGTCAGTCTCCAGTTGCTGAAATTCAGCACCTCGGCGGGACGGGGCCGATCGGTTGCCGAACCAGCGGTAGTGACTGTGAACGGTGCGCGAACGCCGCCGATGGTTACCGTCGCGGTTACCGCAGTGCCTTTCTGGCTCGATGCCGTGACCTGCAAACTGACCCGGTCATTGACATTGACCGTTCCGGCCTGCGCCGTGGCCGGCCCGTTGTTGATCTTGTAAAGCCCGCCCTCGACGCTGATCGGCGATGGGCCGGTGATTCCGGTGATCGTCGCTGGGGTGCTGACATAGGTCGCTGAAAGCGCGGCGTTGTTCACTGGCGCGAACGAGAAACTGTCGGGCACCCTGTCGTCTGTCGTCGAGCCCGCAGTCGTCACCGTGAAGCTCGCCGAAACGCCGCCGATGGTCAGCGTCGCGGCCGCCGCTGTGCCGTTGGCGCTCGACGACCAGACCACGACGCGCACCCGGTCGTTGGCGTTGACCGTGCCGGCCACGCTGGTGAAGCTGCCGGCATTGATCCGGTAGCGGCCGCCGGTGACGCTGATCGGCGACGGCCCGGTGATGCCGGTGACGATGATCGGCCCGGCAACGTAGCGAATGCCCGGCGTGGCGTTGTTGACGGGGGTGAACGAAAAGGGGGCCGGCGTGGTGTCGACGACCTGCGTCTGCCAGGCCCCCGGTCCTGGCCAGGCACTGGCACTGAATGGGCATAGCAGCGCCAGCGCGGCAAGGTGGCTGCATCGGGTCAGGAATGTCAGCGCCGTTGTGGACGGCACCAAGCGCGCGGTCACCGGGCTCGGTTCCGGGGCCGGCGTCGCCGAATGCGCCTCAGCGAGGCGCTCTTGGGCTCTCCATCGTGCGCATTTCATCGCTCGCACAGTTATGGTCCGTCCCCAGCCCGATTCCGACGTATTCATGTAATCCCCGTACTTCCGGCCTCTAGCTTCTTTGAAAATTTCAGCTCTGGTCACGGCCGGAGGCATGAAGATCTTGTTTCCGATCTATCGAGCCGCCGAACACGGCCGCCTCGAAATCGACGCCAGCAGTCAGGCCAGGAACGTCAGGCTTGCAGAATATATTCTGGCTATGACAAATCGAGGACAGAGCGGCGTGGCAATTCAGTGACCGACTGTCTCTCGATCACTACCGGAAAAATTTCCAGTAAAGATTTTCTGTCAATGGCCGAAAAGCACTACATCCAGGGATTAGGGGTAGTGTCATGCCGTTCAGGTTTTTCGCCGTCTCGTGGTGGCTTGCCGTCAGCCTCGTGGCGGGTTGCGGCGGTGGTGGCGGTGCAAACCCGACATCGTTACCGGCCGGTGGTGCGCCGGTAGAGCCAGCGGCCCCGGCACCAGCACCCGCGCCGACACCGATTCCCGCACCGATTCCAGCGCCCGCGCCGCCACCGACTCCTGCCCCGGAACCGACGCCGGTGCCAGAAGTGATTCCAGCGCCAGCGCCCGCCCCAGCCCCAGCCCCAGCCCCAGCCCCAGCCCCAGCCCCAGCCCCGACACCGACCCCGGCTCCTGCGCCGCTGCCCCCGCCGGTTTTGCCGATTCCACCGGTGCCTGCGGTGTCGGCCGCCGATGCCGTGCGTCTGCTCGAACAGGCCACATTCGGCCCGAACTTGGCGGCGGTCGCTGATCTGCAGGCCAGTTCCATAGAAAGCTGGATCGACCGCCAGCTGGCGTTGCCGGCGACCGGCTATGCCGGCTATCCGGTGGTCGATGCGGCGCAGAGTGTCGGCTGTCCGGCGACCGCCAGCGCGACCTGCGATCGCGACAACTATTCGCTGTTCCCGATCCAGACCCGCTTCTTCCGCAATGCCATGACCGGCCCGGACCAGTTGCGCCAGCGGGTGGCGTTTGCGCTGTCGCAGATCTTCGTCGTCTCTGGCAACGAAGTGGCAGTGACCTACGCGATGGCCGGCTATCAGCAGATGCTGCTGGACAGCGCTTTCGGCAGCTATCGGCAATTGCTGGAGCGGGTCACGGTCAGCCCGGTGATGGGGCGCTATCTGGACATGGCCAACAACGATCGGCCGAACCCGGCGAGCGGCGTCGAGCCGAACGAGAACTACGCGCGCGAAGTGCTGCAACTGTTCTCGCTCGGCGTCTACGCGCTGAACCCGGACGGCAGCCCGATGCTGGACGGCCAGGGCCGGACGCTGCCGAGCTACGACCAGGACACGGTCGAAGGCTTCGCCCACGTGTTCACAGGCTGGACTTATCCGCCGAAGCCGGGCCGCGCGATCCACTGGAACAGCCCGCGCCATTTCGATGGCCCGATGGTGGCGGTGCCAGACTGGCACGACACCGGGGCCAAGCAACTGCTCAACGGTGTGGTGCTGCCGGCGGGCCAGAACCAGGATCAGGACCTCGCCCAGGCGCTGGACAACATCGCCAGCCATCCGAATGTCGGGCCGTTCATCGGCAAGCAACTGATCCAGCATCTGGTGACCAGCAACCCGAGCCCGGCCTACGTCGCCCGGATCAGTGCGGTGTTCGATCACGACAGCAGCGGCCAGCGCGGCAATCTCGGTGCGGTGGTGCGGGCGATCCTGCTCGACCCGGAGGCGCGCGGCGACCGGAAGACCGATCCGGACTACGGCAAGCTGCGCGAGCCCGGCCTGTTCCTGGCCAACATGATGCGCGGCATCGGTGGCAGCAGTGACGGCGTCTACCTGCGTGCACGCAGCGCGCTGATGGGCCAGAACCTCTATCAGGCGCCGTCGGTGTTCAGCTTTTATCCGTCCGACTACCCGATCCAGGGCACCGAGCTGGTCGGGCCGAGCTTCGGCCTCTACACCGCCGGCACGGCGTTCGAGCGGATCAACCTGCTGGCCCGCTTGCTGACCGGGCCGGTGACGGCCGATTCGACGGTGACCGGTGCCATCGGCACTCAGCTCGACATCAGCGCCTGGCAAGCCTTGGCCAGTGATTCCTCAACGCTGCTCGACCACATCGATCGGCTGTTCTTCCACGGTGCGATGTCGTTCGCGTCGCGCCTCAACATCCAGACCGCGCTGAGCACGATCCCCGCCACCGACCCCGGGTCGCGCGCACGCGCTGCGCTCTATCTGGCGCTGAGCTCGGCGCAGTACCAGCTTGCCCAATGACCTGAGCCGCAAATGAGCCCTTCCATGCAGACCCCGATCAATCACACGCGCCGCAAGCTCCTTTCCGGTCTCGGCAGCGGCCTGCTGCTCAATACGCTGCCGAGTTTCCCTGTGCAGGCGCAGACCTTCGGCGATTACAAGGCGCTGGTCTGCGTGTTCCTGCTCGGCGGCAACGACGGCAACAACCTGATCGTGCCCCACGACACGGCTGGCTACGGCAAGTACTCGGCGATCCGCGGTGATTACACGCGCAGCACCGGCGCCATCGGCCTGCCGCAGTCGGAGCTGCTGGCCTTGCCGCCGATCACTGGCAATGCCGCGTTCGGTGCCCATCCGGCGCTCGGTGAATTGCAGCAGGTGTGGAACGCCGGCGATCTGGCCGTACTGTTCAATGTCGGCCCGCTGGCCCGGCCGCTGACCAAGGCCGGCTACGGCAATCGCGCGCTGACGCCGGACAACCTGTTTTCGCATGCCGATCAGCAAAGCCAGTGGCAATCCGCCGTCAGCCAGGGCATTTCGCGGACCGGCTGGGGCGGTCGGCTGGCCGATGCGGTGCGTTCAGCCAACGGTGCGTCATCGGTGCCGCCGCTGATCGCCTGGGGTTGCAATGATCTGTTCGCGATCGGCAATTCGACCATGTCGCTGTCGGTGCCATCGTCGGGCAGCTTCGGGCTGAGCAACTTCGGCGGCAGCTATCGCAGCACTCTGTCGAACTCGATGAACCAATTGCTGCAGACCGATCGCAGCAACCGGCTGCGCGCCTCGGCGCAGGACACGGTCAGCGCGGCGCTGACCAGCAGCGGCGCGCTGAGCCCGATCCTCAGCGGCACTTCGTCATCGATCAACGGTTTGTTCCCCAGCCAGGTCACCGGCCAGGCCACCGGCATCGCCCAGCAGCTGCTGCAGACCGCCCGGATGATCGAAGCGCGCAACACGCTGGGGGTATCGCGGCAGATTTTCTATGTCGCGCTCGGCGGCTTCGATACCCACAACAACCAGATCGAGACGCAAGCCGCGCTGCTCGGCGAACTGAGCCCGGCACTGAAGGCCTTCCAGGATGCGATGGCGCAACTCGGCCTCGCCGATCAGGTGACCACCTTCACGCTGTCCGATTTCGGCCGCACCCTGAAGCCGGCCTCCGGCGGCGGCAGCGATCACGCCTGGGGCAACCATCATCTGATCATGGGCGGTGCCGTGCGCGGGCAGCGCTTCTACGGGCAGTTCCCCGAGCACGCACTCGGTGGCCCGGACGACGTCAGCAGCGAAGGCCGCTGGCTGCCGACCACTTCGGTCGACCAGTACGGTGCCACCCTGGCGCGCTGGTTCGGCGCGTCGGAAGCCGATCTGGCGACGATCTTCCCGAGCCTGCAGCAGTTTCCGACCACCGATCTGGGCTTTCTTGGCTGACGGTTAGAGTGTTCTTAAGTTGAATGAACACCTAAAGTTCCGTCATGCCCGCGCAGGCGGGCATCCAGTTTGGGCCTTGAGCGCCGCATCAGAACTGGATTCCGCCTGCGCGGGAATGACGAGTGCTTTGTAAGGATTTGAAGGAAAGTGCGCGGCCGAGAAGGCTGCGCCATCAGGCTTCGATGATCGCCGTCACGCTCATGCCGCCGGCAGTGCAGATCGAGATCAGGCCGCGACCGCCGCCGTTCTCTGAAATGATCTTCGCGAGGGTGGCGACGATGCGCGCGCCGGTCGCCGCGAACGGATGGCCGACACCGAGCGAGGAGCCGCGAATGTTCATCCGCGAGCGGTCGATTTCGCCCAGCGGCTTGTCGAGGCCCAGACGTTCCTTGCAGAACTTCGGATCGTTCCAGGCCTTCAGGGTACACAGCACCTGGGCGGCGAAGGCTTCGTGGATTTCGTAGAAATCGAAGTCCTGCAGCTTCAATCCCGTACGCGCCAGCATCCGCGGCACAGCAAACGCCGGGGCGATCAGCAAGCCGTCCTTGCGACCGGAGGCGAAGTCGACGGCGGCGGTTTCATAAGCCGTGAGATACGCCAGCGGCTTGTGGCCATGCGCCCGGGCCCAGTCTTCCGAGGCCAGCAGCACGGCAGCTGCGCCATCGGTCAGCGGCGTCGAGTTGCCGGCGGTCAGCGTGCCGTTGAGCTTGTCGAACGCGGGCTTCAGGGTCGCCAGCTTGGCCAGCGTGGTGTCGCCGCGCAGATTGTTGTCGCGGGACAGTCCCGCGTAGGGCACCACCAGATCGCCGAAGAAACCGGAGTCGTAGGCGAGCGCGGCCTTCTGATGCGATTCCAGCGCCAACTGGTCCTGCTCTTCGCGCGGGATGCCCCATTGCTTGGCCATCATTTCGCAGTGCGCACCCATGCTCAGGCGGGTGCGCGGCTCGTTGTTGCCAGGAATCAGCGGCACCAGATGTGCCGGCCGGAACTTGGCAAAGGCTTTCAGGCGCGCGGCGGTGGTCTTGGCGCGATTGGCTTCGAGCAGGATCTTGCGCAGGCCTTCGCCAACGCCGATCGGGGCATCCGATGCGGTATCGACACCGGCGCCGATGCCCGATTCGATCTGCCCGAGCGCGATCTTCGAGCCGACCGTCATCACCGTTTCCAGGCTGGTGCCGCAGGCCTGCTGCAGGTCATAGGCCGGGGTCTCCGCGGACAGGCCGGAGGACAGCACGCATTCGCGGGTCAGATTGAAATCCCGCGAGTGCTTGAGCACGGCACCGGCCGCGACTTCGCCCAGGCGTTCGCCGTGCAACTGGTACTTGTCGACCGTGGCTTTCAGCGCGGCGGTCAGCATGTCGCTGTTGCTGCGGGTGGCGTAGGCGCCGTTGGAGCGGGCGAACGGAATGCGCGCGCCCCCGAGGATGGCGACTTTGCGGCCGTAGGGTTTCATCGACGAATTCTCCGAGCTGGGCTGGCTGGGCTGGGGCGACCGAAGTCGGCAGCGGCCGGGGTGGGCAGCGTATTGCGGCGCAGCATTCTAGCGCCGTTGCAGAGAAAGAATACGAGTGTTTACTGAAATACGCTGCCGAACGTGCCGTCGCTCAAAGTGTGTTCCATCCATTGCTTGCGCAGCACGAAGGTATCGAGCGGGAACAGCCAGCTGAACAGCGGCTTGGCGGTGAAGGCGTACTCGCGGTCGAGTTCGTCGGTGAAGCGCCACTGGGCGCTGGCGACGGTGAATGGCTCGGGCCCGAATTCCAGTTGGTCCTCGAGGTGCGTCACCCGCAGCCAGCGTTGGCCGTCGTGGAACATGCGCATGTAGGCCGAGCCGCCGCTGGTCGAGATGCCGCAGATGCCGGACAGCGCCATGCCGTTGTCGAAGATCGGCCAGGCCAGGCGATAGTGCTGCAGTGCGTCCCAGTTGCGCGGGCCGGCGGCGATATCGCGGAAGCCCTTGCCGTTCAACTCCATCCGGGTGCCGCGGTGGATCAGATGGCCGCTGACGTTCGAGGTGCCCTCGAGATGGATGTGGGCAATCTCGCGAGCGAAGGAGCCTTCCTCGTCCTGAGTCATGGCGATGCAGTCTTCCATCGGCTGCAATTCATCCCAGACCAGGTCGAGCGAGAAATCCGGCGTCGCGAAGCTGATCCGGGTGCGCTGCAGCGGCACTTCGGCGCGGACGCGCATGCCGGCCAGTTCCAGACCATCGACCGGGCGGCTGGTCGTGTACGGCAAGTTCAGGTTGGTGCGGGTGAAGATCGGCAGGCCGTCCTTGAAGGCGATCAGCCAGGTGTTTGCCTCTGGCGCGTTTTCCAGCAGGCCGATGCGGATCAGCACGCCGGTGCGGGTCGCCGGGTCGTAGGCGTTGTAGTAGTAGCTCTGGCTCCAGCGCGGATTGCCGTTGCCGGAGATCAGGCCTTCGTACTGTGCGTAGTCGTGGTGCCGATGGCTCATGTCGGGGGCTCGGTGCGGTTCAGGATGGTGACGCGGCCAGCAGCGCGCGGATCGGCGGTACGGCAGTCGGGTCGGCCTCCCAGCCCTGCGGAGTGACCAGGGCGGCTGCCGCGCATACGCTTGTCCGGCATGGTCGGATCGTTCGGCGAGATCAGCAGGTGATCGGCGTGCACTTCGAGCAGGGTGCCGACGAAGGGGAAATCGTCGAAGCGGTCGGGAATCCGGTAGCTGACCATATCGCCCGGTTTGAAGCTGACGGCGTCGAAATTGAAGCTGAACGGGCAGGCGTCGCCGCCGGTCGTGCCAAGGTTCTGCATGTCGTTTCTCCTATTCGCGGGCCTGTCTCGGGCCTATTCGCGGACCTGGCGCGGTGCCGGTCGGCAAACGCCTCGCCGTGCTTTGCGGCGAGGTCGTGCTGGGTCTAGTTCAGGGGCTTGCCGAGAATCAGCTCGGCACCTTTCTCGGCAATCATCATCGCCGGGAAGTTGGTGTTGCCGCTGGTGATGTTCGGCATGATCTACGCGTCGATGACGCGCAGAGCATCGATGCCGCGCACGCGCAGCGATGAGTCGACCACCGCCATCTCGTCCGAGCCCATCCTGCAACTGCCGACCGGGTGGTACAGCGAGTTGGCGTTGGCGCGGATGTAGGCGTTCAGGTCGCCGTCGGAATGGGCGGAGGTGCCGGGCGCGTACTCGCTGCCGCGAAAAGCCTCGTAGGCGCGCTGGGCAATGATTTCGCGGCTCAGCCGGATGCCGTCGTGCAGCACCCGCAGGTCATCGGGATCGGAGAAATATTGCGGATCGATGGCCGGTGCCTGGGTCGGATCGCTGGAGCGGATCTTCACCGTGCCGACGCTCCGTGGCTGGCTGCCGTTCATCACCGCCATGAAGCCTTCTTCCTGGATGATCTCGCGGCCGTGGTCGTTGTACATGATCGGCACTGAATAGATCTGCAGGTCCGGATAGGCGAGTTCCGGCTGCGATTTCAGGTGCGCCGAGGCTTCCAGCGCGCTGACCACGGTCGGGCCGGAGCGGTTGATTGAAGTACTGGGCCAGCGGCTTCACCACCGCCAGCGGCTTCAGCGTGCCGAGCAGCGAATACGGCTGCGTGCAGCGCTGCTTCACGGCGATGGCGATGTGATCGCGCATGTTGCGACCGACGCCGGGCAGGGCGTGGCGCACCGGGATCCCATGCGGACTGATGTCGCACGGATCGCCGATGCCGGACAGCTACAGCACCTGCACCGAGTTGATGACGCCGCCGGACAGGATCACTTCACGCGTCGCGCGCAGCGTGTGCAGGTGGCCGCCCTTCCGATATTCGATGCCGACCGCTTTGCTGCCTTCCAGCAGCACGCGAGTCGCCAGCGCGCCGGTGATCACCGTCAGGTTCGGCCGGTTCAGCACCGGGCGCAGGTAGCGCGCCGAAGCGCTGTGCCGTTCGCCCTTCGCGTAGTTGCCCTGCATCTGGGCAACCCCGAGCGGGCTGACTTCGTTGACGTCCTTGTTGAACGGATGGCCGGCCTGGATGCCGACTTCGATCCAGGCGCGGGAGGTCGGATTCATGGTCGCAAGCGCGGGCATGCTGATCGAGATCGGCCCGCTGCGGCCGCGATACTTCGGGTCGCCGGCCGGGAAATCCTCGAGGCGTTTGAAGTAGGGCAGCAGCTGGTCATAGGACCAGCCGGCATTCCCGAGTGCCGCCCACTGGTCGTAGTCGCCTTGATTGCCGCGCGACACCACCATGCCGTTGATCGCACTGGAGCCGCCCAGCACCTTGCCGCGCGGGAAGTACATGCGCCGGCCGCCGAGCCCGGGCTGCGGCTCGGACTCGAAGTTCCAGTTGCCCTTGCCGGTTTTCATCAGCGCGAAAAAGCCGGCCGGCATCGCGTACAGGAAGCTCGAATCCCGGCCGCCGGCTTCGAGCAGGTCACCCGGTGGTTCGGATCCGCGCTCAGGCGGTTGGCAAGGACGCAACCGGCGGAGCCGGTGCCGACGATGATGAAATCTGCGTTAGCGGTCATGAAAAGCGGTGGCTCAATGCTGGTCCGTCGGCATCCGCAGCACCAGGCCTTCGTGCTCATCCGCCAGCTCGATCTGGCAGGCCAGACGGCTGAACGGCGTCGAGCCATCGGTCAGGGCCAGCATTTCGGCTTCGATGCCGGCGCGGGCCGGGCCGATTCTTTCCAGCCAGTTCTGATCGACCCAGACATGGCAGTTGCCACAGTCGGCAACGCCGCCGCAGTCGCCATCGATGCCGGGAATGCGGTGCTGCACGGCGGTCTGCATCGCGGAGCTGCGGCTGTCGGCGTCGAAGCAGTGCTCGGTGCCGATGGGCGTGATGTAGGTGATTTTCGGCATGGTCGTTCTCGGGTTTGTTGGCAGGTTCAGGCGTGCAGGCGAACCTGCATCTCGACATAGCCGTGGATCAGGTTCGACGGCACGCGCACCGGTTCGCCGAGTACTTCGATCCGCGAATAGCGCGTGAGCATCTCTTCCCACAGCACCTTGATCTGCATTTCGGCCAGACGATTGCCGAGGCAGCAGTGGATGCCGAAGCCGAACGACAGGTGATGCCGGGCGCGCGGCCGGTCGACGATGAAATCCTGCGGCCGCTCGATGACCTCCTCGTCGCGATTGCCGGACAGGTACCGCATCACCACCTTGTCGCCCTTCTTGATCTGCTGGCAGCGGAACTCGACATCTTCGATCGCGGTGCGGCGCATGTGCGAGATCGGCGTCTGCCAGAGGATCACTTCGGGCACCACGCTGGCCAGCAGCGAGGGATCGGCCTTGGCCTTCGCGAACTCGGCCGGATAGAGATGAGCGGCCATGGCGCTGCCGGACATCGAGCTGCGGGTGGTGTCGTTGCCGCCGACGATCAGCAGCACCAGCATGCCGAGGAAGTCGGTCGGGGTCATAGCCTGCATGGCCGGGGAATGCGCCAGCATCGAAATCAGGTCGGCCTTCGGCGGCAGCTTCTGGCGCTCGTCCCACAGGTTCTGGAAGTAGGCGAGGCAGTCCATCAGCTCGGCGGTGCGCTATTCCCAGGTATCGACCAGGCCGTAGCCCAGACGCGTGGTGACCATATCCGACCAGCGGGTCAGCTTGGCGCGGTCCGCAAACGGGAAATCGAGCAGCGTGGCCAGCATCATCGTGGTCAGCGGGATCGACACCGCTTCGACCCAGTTGAGGGTCTCGTTGACTGGCAGGCGGTCGAACAGATCCTTGGTGCGGCTGCGGATCAGGCTCTCGAATCGCAGCAGGTTGGCCGGGGCGACGATCGGGCTGACCGCCATGCGGTGCACGTCGTGCACCGGCGGGTCCATGCCGAGGAAATTCGGCATGTAGATACCGCCTTCAACCGCGTTCAGCGTGGTGTCGTCGAGCACGAAGCTGCCGTTGCTGTGATCGGACGAGAACTGCTTGTGGTTGGTGTCGATCGCGACGATGTCGTGGAATTTGGTGATCGACCAGTACGGGCCGTAGAGGCTGGCCTTGCACCAATGCACCAAATGCACCGGGGCCTCGCGACGCAGGCGCACGAAGTACGGCTGCAGGGCCTCCTGCTGGTAGAGCGTAACGTCGCTGACATCGATTTCGTCCAACGGCGTCGAGCGGGCGCGTTCGGTATGGTCAAGGGGCGGCTGCACGGCTGCGTTCATCGGGCGTCTCCTGCGGGGCTGGCTGGATCTGTTGTTCGGAAGTGAGTTTGGGATGGGCGATCAAGCCCGTACCTGTACTTTCAGGCAGGCTGGCGGCTTGCCGGTTCGGCGAAGCTGCTGCAATGTCTGAAGCGCTGCCCGCGCAGAGCCATGGCGAGCCACCGGCGTTCATCTTCAGGAGCCTGCGCACCCGGGCGCTGGAACGGTTGCTGACGGCGGAAGGACGGGCTGCGAATCGACATGCGGATCGACGCGCTGATCGACGCTCTCAAGCGGGCACCCGGGCCGCTGAGCCTGTTTCTCGACAACCTGCAGAGCTGCACCGATGCCGCGCTCGGCCGGCTGATCGACTGCCTGTGCTTCCACACGCGCGGCGACGTGGAACTGGTATTCAGCAGCAACCGCGAACTGCCGTTCGATGTTTCTCGCGCGCGGCTCGAAGGCCTGTTGTGGCCGATCACGGCGAGCGATCTCGGTTTCGATGCCGGTGAGGTCGCCGCGCTGCTGGGGCCACCGCTGTGCGCGGCGATCGGGGCCGAAGGTGTGGAGCAGGTCACGGCGCGCACCGAAGGCTGGCCGGCGGCGGTGCGGATGGCGCCGATCATTCTCAGCCAGGCCGAGCAGCCCAAGCTCGCGTGCAAGGACTTTTCCGGCTCGGATGAAGCGCTCGCGCAATTGCTGAACCGCCAGGTGCTGTCCGGCTTCACCGATGGTTTGCGCGAGTTCCTGTACTGCCTGGCGCAACTGCGCATCTTCAGCGTCGAGCTGTGCGTGCAGGCGATCGGCGGTGCCGATGTCAATGCGCACCTGGCCTGCCTGATCGAGCGCAACGTGTTCGTCATTCCGCTCGACCAGACGCGCAGCCGCTATCGTCTGCACGGCCTGATCCGCGATCATCTGCGCCACGAGGCCGGGAGGCTGCTGAGCGCCGAGCGCCGTCAGGGTCTGCTGATCCGTGCCGCAGGCTGTTGCGAAAAGTCCGGTGACTGGCGCGATGCCGTCGACTACGCGCTGGCCTCGGGATCGAGCGGCACGGCGAGCCAGATCCTCGAACAGATTGCGCCGAGCTTCGTGCGCGATCGCGGCGACGTGCTGCAGTACATTCGCTGGCTCGACGCGCTGCATACGCAAGGTCGGCAAGCCGGGCCGGAAGCCGAATACTGGTTCGCCTGGGCGCTGGCCTTCCATCGCCGCTATGACGACGCGCGCAAGCACAGTGCCGCGCTCGCCAGCCGGGTGCAGCGCCTGCCTGCCGCCAGTCATGACCGCGATCTGCAACGCCGCATCGCCATCCTGCGGACCTCGATCGACAGCCTGACCGATCACCTCGACGACGCCTTGGCGCGGTGCCAGCGACTGGCTGAAAGAAGCCGCCGAAGGCCGGGACGATGCTTTCAACCGCACCACGGCGCACTGCATCGTCAGCGGCTATCACGCCAAAGCGGCATCGTCGGCACCATGGCGCTGGTCGCCGCCCGCGCGGCGGTGGGCATGGGCTTGAGCGAGGAGGCGAGGGTCTTGCTCGACGCCGGCCTGCGCGAATCGAGAACCCACGGTTTTCTAGAAGCGGCGGCCTGCGGGCTCGAAGCTGCCGTGCTGCTTGGGGACGGCGTCCAGCCGCTGGGCCTGCTGCGCGAGATCGCTGCTGCGTATCCGCCACGGTTGTCGCTGATGCTGTCCTGCTTCCTCGCCCGAAGGCTGGTCCGGCTCGGGCGGATCGAGGACGCCAAGGCCGAAGCGGCGAGGATCGGCATCACCATCGATGCCGCCGGCCGCCAGTCCCGAACCCGGCCGTCGCCCGGCATCGCGCTGAGCGAATCGCTGATCGCGGCAGTGCGCATCGAACTGCTGATCGCCAGCAACCGCCATCCGCAGGCGACTCTGCTGATCGCCGAGGAACTGCGCCGCGCCAAAGCCGACGACTGCGCCGCGCGGCAGGTCGAACTGGCGCTGGACAGTGCCGCGATCGCCGTTCGTGCCGATCACCCGGCGCTCGCGGTCCGCCCTATCACGCGGGCGGTGACGCTGTCGGCGAGCCGCCGGATCGTCCGTCCGTTCGATGATCACATCGACACCTTGAGCCAGGTGATCGCCGCAACCCGAGCCTCGGCCTGGGGTTTCGCGAGTGATGACGAGCGCCGCTTCTTCGCCGACTGTTGTCGCCGGCTGCCCGCTGCGGACAGCCAGGCACAGGCCCGGATCGTCGCGCTGCATGAGGCGCCACGTTTGCTCGGCAATCCAACGCCGCGCGAACTGGAACTGCTCGGCTATATCGACGCCGGGCTGTCGAACCAGCAACTCGCCGATCGCAGCGACGTGAGCTTGACCACGATCAAACGGCATCTGCACAACCTGTACGGCAAGCTCGGCGTGTCCAGCCGCTCGGCGGCGCTGGCCAAGGCGAGGGTGCTCAAGCTGCTGGCGCGCTAGCGCTCGTCGGTGGTTGTCGCTGCACGGTTTCAACCGGACCCGCCGCCGGTACTGCGGTGACATAGACCACCGCCAAGCCATCGCGATAAGGGGCCGACCAATGCTCATCCGCCGCCAGCGCGCCATCCAGCGGCGAGCCGTTGCGGATGATCACGGCGTTGATCCGATAGCGTGTCAGCAGCGCCTGCCAGCCGGCTTGCAGGCTGTCGATGCGCATGTAGTCGTCGAAGATCCGGTCACGATAGAGGTCGACGCGGCCGTCGATGAACACGGTCTGCTGCGGATGCAGGCTCTGGATCAGGAAGTCGCCCCAGCCGAAATCGTTGTACAGCCGGGTGCCGGGCGGCAGCTTCGCCAGATAGCGGCTGGCCAGTTCCGGATAGGGCAGGCGGCCGTCGGTGCGAGGGGCTTTTGTCGATTGCGACTGCGGCGGCGCAGCGATCAGCATACCGATCGACAAAGCCAGCAGCGGCAGCCACCACAGGCGGCGAGTCGCGCCACTGCCTGAACACCGCCAGCGGCTCAAAACCAGCGACAGCACCGCCAGCAGGAGCGAGGCGAGGATCTGTGGCCGCACGCCCCAGGTCGGCGCGGCGAACATCAGGAAGGCCAGCAGCAGGATCAGGCTCAAGCGCCGGCCGGCACCGTGCTCGCGCAGCAGCCGCCAGACCAGAAGTGCCGTCGCCGCCTGCACCAGGCCGCACAGCAGCATCGGCCCGCCATAGCCCAGTCGCCGGTTCAGGCCTTGAATCGGCCATTGCTGCAGCCATTCATGATCAAGCCAAGGCCGGCCTTGTGCGGTATGTGAAAACGGGTCGGTCTGCGGAATGCCGTTGGCAGCGATCCATTCGCCGGCTTTCAGATGTCACCAGTAATCGACATCGCTCGGTGCCGCGATCACCAGGCAGCCGGCCAGCGCGATCAGCAGCAGGGTCAACAGCGTGTAGCCGTGCAGCGGCGGCGGTTTGGCGAAACTCATGGCTTTACTTGCGGGCGGTTGGCGATCTTCAGGCTGCGGGCAGCGGCGGTTTGGGCGGTGTTTCGACGGTTTCGGCAAATAAAGCCGGAATGCCCCTTGAATCTCGAAAGGCCACCCGCAAGAATTAGCAGCCTCCGGGAGAGAGTGCTAACAACGAATGATCCGACGTGCCTAGTGTGCGAACGGTCTACCGCCCTCCCGGAATTATCAGCAACCCAAATCAGGAGTCGAGAATATGAGCCTGCGTCCCTTGCATGACCGCGTCATCGTCAAGCGTCTCGAAGAAGAAAAGAAGTCCCTCGGCGGCATCATCATCCCGGATTCGGCTGCCGAAAAGCCGCTGAAGGCGGAAGTGGTTGCCGTCGGCCCGGGCAAGCGCAGCGACGACGGCAAGATCCACGCCGTCGACGTCAAGATCGGCGACACCATCCTGATCGGCAAGTACTCGGGTACCGAAGTGAAGGTCGACGGCAAGGATCTGGTGATCCTTCGCGAAGACGACATCCTTGCCGTGTTCGGCAAGTGACCTTGAGCTTCTGAAGGTCACCCCGGCGCAAGCCGGGGTCCAGTTACACACCCAATCATTGAATTCGAGGGAAGAAACATGGCAGCCAAAGAAGTCAAATTCGCCGATGACGCCCGCAGCCGCATGGCCAATGGCGTGAACATCCTCGCCAACGCGGTCAAGGTCACGCTGGGTCCGAAGGGCCGCAACGTCATTCTCGACAAGTCGTTCGGTGCCCCGACCGTCACCAAGGACGGCGTTTCCGTCGCCAAGGAAATCGAACTGAAGGACAAGTTCGAGAACATGGGCGCCCAGCTGGTCAAGGAAGTCGCTTCCAAGACCTCCGATGCAGCAGGCGACGGCACCACCACCGCCACCGTGCTCGCCCAGGCGATCCTCGCCGAAGGCCTGAAGGCCGTTGCCGCCGGCACCGATCCGATGGACATCAAGCGCGGCATCGACAAGGCCGTCGAAGCCGTCACCGCCGAAATCAAGAAGATGTCGGTGCCGTGCAAGGACCGCAAGGCGATTGCCCAGGTCGGCACCGTCTCCGCCAACTCCGATGAAGCGATCGGCGAAATCATCGCCACCGCGATGGACAAGGTCGGCAAGGAAGGCGTCATCACCGTTGAAGACGGCTCGGGCCTCGAGAACGAGCTGGACGTCGTCGAAGGCATGCAGTTCGACCGCGGCTACCTCAGCCCGTACTTCATCAACAACCAGCAGAGCCAGCAGGTCGAGCTGGAAAACCCGCTGATCCTGATCAACGAGAAGAAGATCGCGAACATTCGCGAACTGCTCCCGGTGCTCGAAGGCGTCGCCAAGTCGGGCCGCCCGCTGCTGATCATCTCGGAAGACGTCGAAGGCGAAGCGCTGGCCACCCTGGTGGTCAACAACCTGCGCGGCATTCTGAAGGTCGCTGCCGTCAAGGCACCGGGCTTCGGTGATCGCCGCAAGGAAATGCTCAAGGACATCGCGATCCTGACCGGCGGCACGGTCATCGCGGAAGAAGTGGGCCTGTCGCTCGAGAAGGCGACCATCGCCGACCTCGGCACCGCCAAGAAGATCCAGATCTCGAAAGAGAACACCACGATCATCGACGGCGCCGGCAAGAGCACCGACATCGAAGCGCGCGTCAACGAGATCCGCAAGCAGATCGAAGACGCGACCAGCGACTACGACAAGGAAAAGCTCCACGAGCGCGTTGCCAAGCTCGCTGGCGGCGTGGCCGTGATCAAGGTCGGTGCTGCCACCGAAATCGAAATGAAGGAAAAGAAGGCTCGCGTCGAAGACGCGCTGCACGCCACCCGTGCGGCCGTTGAAGAAGGCATCGTCGCCGGCGGCGGCGTGGCCCTCGTGCGCGCTGCCAAGGCGCTGGAAAAGCTGAAGGGCGCGAACGACGACCAGACGGTCGGCATCCGCATCCTGCATCGCGCGATCCAGGAGCCGCTGCGCCAGATCGTCAAGAACGCCGGCGGCGAGCCGTCGGTCGTGCTGAACAAGGTCATGGGCGGCAAGGATTCGTACGGCTACAACGCCGCCAACGACACCTACGGCGACATGATCGAAGCCGGCATCATCGACCCGGCCAAGGTCACCCGTCTGGCGCTGCAGAACGCCGCCTCGGTTGCAGCGCTGCTGCTGACCACCGAAGCGATGATTGCGGAACTGCCGGCGAAGAGCGACGGCCCGCAGATGCCGGCTGGCGGCGGCGGCATGGGCGGCATGGGCGACTTCTAAGTCTCTCGGTTCCCCGCTTCATGAAGTAACGAAAAGGCCCCGGAAACGGGGCCTTTTCTGTGGTGGCGATCATGGTCTAGGGATTCACCAGCAGCGGTAATGCGATGAACCGCAGCGCCTTGCACTCGATGGTCGTCACGACCATCTTCCGGCGCAGCGAGAAATAGGTGTCGGCGGCCTTCCGGCCGTTCGGTTCGGCGCTGCGGCGCAGTACGCAGCACATCTTTCAGTGATGTAGCGGGTGCTCGCAGATCACCGCGCATTCCGCTACGGCAGCATCGTTGCTGCTCACAGCCAGCCTCGCCGCCAGCACGTCTGATCCAGAAGCGTGCGCCAATGCAGGGTTTGCACGCGGCCGGAATGCGCGGCCTGCAGTTCGATGTCGGCAATCGTGGTCGTCGGCGGGTCCGGCTCGATCACCCGGGTGACGATGAAGTGCTTCTCCTTGTTCACCGGCCGCACGGCGGTCCATTTGCTCGACAGCAGTTTCTTCGGGCTCAGCGGCGTCGGGTCGGCTTGGGTCATCGTGGTTCGAGTGTAAGCGGCGGGCGCTTCGCCGGCGGTCATCGCAGCCGGCGCGAGGGCGAGTAAACTGCGCGGCCGTTTTCCGCGCCGGGCCGCAAGGCTTGCTGCGTGGCATCACTCGTAGCCCGCCCGTAGCCCGCCATGACTTCCTACGCTGCCATCGATTTTGGCACCTCGAACTCCGCCGTCTGCATCGGCACTGCTGAAAACCGGGCCGAAGGCGCGCGCCTGGTGCCACTCGAAGGCGAGCGCGAAACGCTGCCGACCGCCGTGTTCTTCAACGCCGACGAGCATCACGTGGCCTACGGCCGCCAGGCGATCAGCGAATACCAGGCCGGCTACGGCGGGCGGCTGATGCGCTCGCTGAAAAGCCTGCTCGGCAGCGAGCTGATCAATGAAACGACGATCATCGAAGGCCAGCCGGTGGCCTATCGGGACATCATCAGCCGTTTCCTGACTCATCTGAAGCGCGCCGCAGAAGCGGCGGCCGGTGGCGAGCTGAGCCATGTCGTGCTCGGCCGGCCGGTGCATTTCGTCGATGACAATCCGGAGCGCGACCAGCTCGCCGAAAACACCTTGCGGGAGCTGGCGGAGCAGGTCGGTTTCCGCGATGTGCGCTTCCAGTACGAGCCGATCGCGGCGGCGCTCGACTACGAACGCCGGCTCGATCGCGATCGCCTGGTGCTGGTCGCCGATATCGGCGGCGGCACCTCGGATTTCTCGGTGGTTCGCCTGGGGCCGGCTCGCGCGCAGCGGCTCGATCGCAGCGAGGACGTGCTGGCCAACGGCGGTATCCACATCGCCGGCACCGATTTCGATCAGTACCTGTCCTTGCGCTCGGCGATGACCTGCCTGGGTCTCGGCGCGCTCGGAAGAGGCGGCAAGCAGGTGCCGTCACAGATCTATTTCGAGCTGTCGACCTGGCACCAGATCAACTTCCTGTACACGCGCAAGGCGCTGGCCAGTGCCGCGACCCTGGATATTTTCTACGACCAGGCCGTGCACCATCGGCGGCTGATGAAGGTGCTGCGCGAGCGCGAGGGGCATCGCATTGCCGGGCTGGTCGAAGACGCCAAGGTGCAGGTCGCCGACGGGGGCAGCACGCACCTCGATCTCGGTTTCATCGAAGCCGGGCTCGGCCTCGATGTCGATGGCGAGCTGCTGGCGCGGGCGATCGAGGGGGCGATCGACAAGATCGTGCAGACCGCCGTCGCCACGGTCATCGAAGCCGGCCTTGCCCCTGAGGCGATCGACGCGATCTATTTCACCGGCGGCTCCACCGGCATTCGCGCGCTGCGGACGGCCTTGTCGACCGCGTTCGCGAAAGCCGATTCGGTCAACGGCGATCCGTTCGCCAGCGTGGCGCGCGGGCTGGGCGTCTACGCCGCCCGCCTGTTCGGCAGGCGTTGAGCCGCTTACCGGGCGAGATTGGGGCCAGCCTCGGGTCAGTCTTGCTCTGGCCTATGATCGCGGCAGGCCTGCCGAGCAGAGCGGGTCGCCGCCGATGTGCGAGAGGAGACTGACAATGACCGAGCGCGACAGCGCCTATCCGCCCGCCCGGCTGGCTTGGGCGACGGTGGCGATCCTGATGGTCGCCTACGTGTTCTCGTTCATCGACCGGCAGATCCTCAATCTGCTGGTGGCGCCGGTACGCCGCGATCTGCAGATCAGCGACACCCAGATGAGCTATCTGCTGGGCCTGTCGTTCGCGCTGTTCTACACCGTGTGCGGCATCCCGATCGGCCGGCTGGCGGATACCCGATCGCGGCGCGGCATCATCGCCGTCGGCATCGTGGTCTGATGACCGCTGGCTGCGGCGTGGCGCGCAGCTATCTGGGCTTCCTGTTGTTCCGGATCGGCGTCGGCGTCGGGGAGGCCACCCTGTCGCCCAGCGCCTACTCGCTGATCGCCGACAGCTTCCCGAAGGAAACACGCGCCACTGCGATCAGCGTCTATGCCACCGGCATCTACATCGGCTCCGGCCTCGCCGGGCTGGTGTTCAGCCTGGCGATCCTGGCGATCCGCGAACCCTCGCGCAAAGGCATCGGTGCCGGTATCGAGGTGCCGCTGAAGGAGGCCGCCGCCTGGCTGCACGCCAATCGCCGCACCGTGCTGCATCACAACGTAGGCGTGGCGATGGTGTCGTTCGCCGCCTACGGCGCAGCGGCCTGGGTGCCGAGTTTCTTCATCCGCAGCTATGGCTGGGACGCGCCGACCACTGGCATCGTCTATGGCGCGATCATGGCGATCTTCGGCTCGGCCGGCATCGTCTCCGGCGGCCGGCTGGCTGATCGCTGGCTGAGGCGGGGATGGGTCGATGCCGGCATGCGCGTCTGCCTGCTCGGCGCGTTATGCAGCATTCCGTTCGGCCTGATGTTTCCGCTGGCGGCAACGCCGGAACGGGCGGCGCTGCTGCTGGCACCGTCGATCTTCTTTCTGGCGATGCCGTTTGGTGTCGCGCCGGCGGCGATCCAGGAAATCATGCCGAACTGCCTGCGTAGCCAGGCGTCGGCGGTCTATCTGTTTCTGGTCAATCTGATCGGGCTCGGTCTGGGACCGATGGCGGTCGCCTGGTGTACCGACTACGTGTTTCACGACGACCAGGCGGTGCGCTACGGCCTGATGCTGGTGCTGCCGATGGCGGCCTCGATCGGCAGCTTGCTGCTCGCCAGCGGCTTGCCGCATTACCGCGCCGGCATCGAGCGGCTGAAGGGCTGGAGGCTGCCGGCCGCCAAGCCAGCCGCCCAGCCGGCAGCTTGATGCGATGAGTCAGGCCGAGCCGGAAATCTGCGTCTACGGTGCCGGCAGTGTCGGCTGCTACCTCGGTGCCCGCCTGCTCGCGACCGGTGCCCGGCTGCACTTCGTCGGCCGCCCGCGCATTGGCGACGAGCTTGCGCAGTACGGCTTGCTGAGTACTGATCTGCATGGTGCCGAGCATCAGGTCGCGCCGGGAATCGCGAGTTTCAGTGTCGATCCCGATGCGGTCCGCGCCGCCGATGTCGTGCTGGTCACGGTGAAATCGGCAGCCACGGTGCAGGCCGCGCAGGAGCTGGCGTTGCGGCTGAAGCCCGGCGCGCGGGTGATCAGTTTCCAGAACGGCGTCGGTAACGCTGAACTGTTGCGCAGGCATTTGCCTGGCGTGACCGTGCTCGCCGGCATGGTGCCGTTCAATGTGCTGGCGCGCGGGCAGGGACGTTTCCATCAGGGCTCCGAGGGTGCCTTGGCAGTCGAGGCCGATGCGGCGCTGGCGCCGCTGCTGCCGGCGTTCGCGCGCAGCGGCCTGCCCTTGGTGCAGCACGTCGACATGCGGGCGGTGCAGTGGTCGAAAATGCTGCTGAAACTCAACAATGCGATCAATGCGCTGAGCGGCCTGCCGCTGAAGGCGGAGCTGTCGCAGCGCGGTTTCAGGCGGTGCCTGGCCGCCGCACAGCGCGAAACGCTGAGCCTGCTGAAGGCGGCGAACATTCCGCTGGCCAGGCTGACCAAGGTCAATCCGCAATGGCTGCCGATGCTGCTGTCGGTGCCGGACTTCCTGTTCCGCAGGCTGGCCAGACAGATGGTGGCGATCGATCCGCTGGCGCGCTCGTCAACCTGGGAAGACCTCGAAGCCGGGCGGACCACCGAAGTCGACTGGTTCAACGGCGAAGTGGTGAAACTGGCCGCAGCGCTGGGTCGGGAAGCGCCGATCAACGCGGCCTTGGTGGCGCTGGTCAAAGCCGCCGAGCGCGGCGGCCGGCGGGACTGGACCGCGGACGCCTTGTACCGGGCAATCAGCCAGACCGCAGTTTCGCGCTAGCCAGCGGAAGGCTCAGGCCTTCTTCATGTACATCGCTTTCAGCAGGTACGGCGTGCCGTCGACCTTGCAGTCGATGTCGTGATCGCCGCCGACCAGACGAATGCTCTTGATCTTGGTGCCGGCCTTCAGGGTGATCGACGTGCCCTTGACCTTCAGATCCTTGATCAGCACGCAGCTATCGCCATCGGCCAGCAGATTGCCGTTGGCGTCCTTGACCACCAGCGCCTCGTCGTCGTCCGCTGCTTCGACCGCCGTGGCGATCGGCCATTCGTGCGCGCAATCGGCGCAGATGTAATTAGCGCCGTCCGGATAGGTGTTCTCCATCGCGCAGACGGGGCAGGGCGGAATCGTCGTGGTCATCGGAGCGTGGCGGAGAGTGGGTGGGCGGCCGCGCATTCTACGGGCGGCCCGCCGCCGCTGACGCCGGAGACGAAGCTCGGCACTGGGGGCTCAGTGCCGGGCTTCGTCGCGGGGGATGTTTTTAGTGCTGTGGCGCGCCGTGTTCAGCGTGAATGGTTCTGGGTCGAGGTCGGCGTGCCCGGGTTCGGGTTGCCGGAAGTCGACGGGGCATGCAGGCGCTGCCGGTTGCTGGTCTGACGCTGCTCGCGGTGACGTTCGGCGGCGGCACGGAGGACACGGGATGCGGCGATCGAAATCATCATGGCAATTCTCCTTGGGCAGGCCGGCGTGGCACCGGTATGAGCGCAAGACTGCCTGCGCAGGCCGTAGCTGAGCCGCCGGTCACGATGAACGCGCCGCCTTGGCGAACCAGCGGCGACGCTCGGAAATGACCGGCAGCGCTGGCCGGATCGGCGGTGTTTCCAGCCGCCGGCGATGCCCGCTACTGCGCCTGCAGATGCTCGACCAACCAGTCGCACGCGCCGGGACCGGCGGCCGCGAAGTTGTCGATGTAGGCCGCGAAATGGCCGCCGGGCATGGTGATCAGCTTCTTCGGCTGACGGGCGTCCTCGTAAGCCGCCAGCGCCAGATCGGCGATGGTCAGATGGTCCTCGCGCTGCACCAGCATCAGCAGTGGCGTCGGGCTGATCAAGGAGATGTACGCGCCGGGGTCGTATTCCATGAACATTTCCACCGAGCGCAGGGTCACCTCGTTGATCCAGGTATCGGTATGGCGGCCGGCGACATTGACCATGAAGTCGTAGCTGTCCTCGGTCGGCAAGGCGCAGGGACTGCCATCGTTCGACACCACGGCCAAGCGCATCGGCGGCAAGCCAGCATGGCGGGCGCGGCGGTCGGCATCGAACATCGCCCGCATGCCGGCCATCAGATGAGCCGGGATCACCCGCTGCGCATTGCGCGGGCCGTCGACCAGCGGCACCTGCGAGACCACGCACTTGACACGGCGATCGATCGCGCCGACCACCAGCACATGGCCGCCGCTGTAGCTGGAGCCGAACACGCCGATCCGCGAGGCATCGGTTTCCGGCAAGGTTTCGGCAAAGGTGATCGCATCGCGATAGCCGTTGATCTGCGCCCAGGGATCGATTTCCTGGCGCGGCTCGCCATCGCTGGCACCGAGGTTGCGATGGTCGTAGACCAGCGTAGCGATGCCGGATTTCGCGAACAGCTCGGCGTACTTGTCGAGGAAGATTTCCTTGGTCGCCGAAAAGCCGTGGGCCATGACCACGGTCGGCACCGGGCCGCTGACGCCGTCCGGAAGGAAATGCCAGCCGCGCAGGGTGACGCCGTCACTGGTCCTGAATTCGATGTTCTTGCGCATGCGGCTTCTCCTCGCGGGTTTTATTGTCTGCCGAGCCTCGCGAGCGCCACCCGGTTGCGCCATACCCGATCGGGTGGCGAGACCGGGTGGGGTCTGCCGGGTCAGACGCCGAGCAGTTCGACTTCGAATAGCAGCGTGGCATTCGGCGGAATCGCGCCGCCGGCACCGCTGGCGCCGTAGCCGAGATCGGACGGAATCACCAGACGACGGCTGCCGCCGACCTTCATGCCTTGCACGCCTTCATCCCAGCCGCGGATCACGCGACCGCCGCCGAGCGGAAACGCGAACGGCTGGCCGCGATCCTTGCTGGAATCGAATTTCTTGCCGGCAACGCCGTCCTTGTACAGCCAGCCGGTGTAGTGAACGCTGACCCGCTGGCCGGCGACTGCTTCGGCGCCGGTGCCTTCGATGGTGTCTTCATACTGCAGGCCGGATGGCGTGGTGATCATCGTGTTGCGTCCTGTGGAATGACCTTGCGGTCGGGCGGCGAAGAATAGCGGGCTGCGCGGTGCTTCGAGCAGGTCCGGTCATCGGCTGCGGCGGGCAGATCGTTCACAATGGGAGATGAAAATCCCTCGCGGCCTCGAACCGCTGATTGAAGACGGCATCATCGACGCGGTGATCCGCCCACTGAAGAGCGGCAAGGAAGCCTCGGTTTATGTCGTTGCCTGTGGCGCGATCATCCGCTGTGCCAAGGTTTACAAGGAAGCCGAGAAGCGCGGTTTCCACAAACTCGCCGAGTATCAGGAAGGCCGCCGCGCCCGCGGCAGCCGCGATCAGCGGGCGATGGGCAAGCGCTCCAAGCACGGCCGCAAGCAGCAGGAAGAAGCCTGGAAGAACGCCGAGGTCGATGCGCTGTATCGGCTCGAAGCGGCTGGCGTGCGGGTGCCGAAGCCGCACGGCTATTTCGATGGCGTGCTGGTCATGGAACTGGTCGACGACGGCAACGGTGCGCCGGCACCGCGCCTGAACGATGTGACGCCGACAGCGGACGAAGCGCGCGCCTGGCACGCCTTCCTGATGAACCAGATCGTGCGCATGCTCTGCGCCGGCCTGATCCACGGCGATCTGTCGGAATTCAACGTGCTGCTGGGGCCGGATGGCCCGGTGATCATCGATCTGCCGCAGGCGATCGATGCCTCGGGCAACAACAATGCCTTCCGGATGCTGGCGCGGGACGTCGAGAACATCACCGCCTACTGTGGCCGGCAGGCGCCGGAACTGCGCAAGACCTGGTTCGCGCATGAAATCTGGGCGCTGTTCGAAGCTGCCGAATTGCGACCAGACAGCGTGCTTACCGGCGAATTCACCTTCCCCGAAGGCGCGGCCGACGTCGACGGCGTGCTCGAACAGATCGAGGAAGCGCGCTGGGAAGCCGAAGCCCGCCAGCGCGGCCGCGAGCAGGCCGAAGAAGAGGATTGATCGGCCGTTGGAAAGCGCTTGTGCGCTTTCCGACTTCAGTGCTTACAGATCGAGCTTTTCGAGCTGCTTGTAAGCCTTGCCGAGCCAGATCTTGACCCGCTGGCGTTCGAGCAGGCCGAGACCGGTCAGCTCCTTGTCGGCATTGTTCGCGGCGGCCCAGAAGCTGGTGCTGCGGGCGTCGATCCGCGTCATCGCCGATTCGTGCAGGCGCGGCATGGTGATGATGTCGGCTGCTAGACCCTGCGCCCGCTCGCGTTCGCCGGACTGATCGAAGATGCCGAAGTCATCGCCGCGAAGCTGGTTCAGCACCAGCACATAGTCGAGATGGTCGTCGAAGCGGTCGATCAGCTTGCGCAGCAGATCGACCGAGTCCTTGCCCGAATCCATCACATGCCAGTAGCGCACGCGGATATCGAGTTCAGTGGCCAGTTCGAGGGCGCCGGAATCGTCCATCCAGGTCACCAGCGGCAGATGAGTCTGAGCGGCGAGATCGACGATGACGGGGCGATCCGGATGATCGGCGGCCGCTTCCATCACACGATCCAGGCTCTCGAAATCGTCGATGACGATCGGCGACGCGTAGCCGGCATAAAAGCGTAGCAAGGCACCGTGCGAGCGGTCGGAGTCGAAGCCGATGAAGGGCTTGCCGTGGTCGATCAGGTACTGCGCAAGCAGGCGCGCGACCAGCGATTTGCCGACCCCGCCTTTCTCGCCGCCGATGAAATGAATGGTTGCCATGCCTGTAACTCCGTGGAGGACGCCGTGCTCGGCAGTCGGTCGTTGTAAGGGTGCTGCGCCTGCAAGCATGGCTCGTGCCGTCGGCCTTGAGCAGCAGTGCGCGGTCGCTATTGTCGCTGGCTGCGGAGCAATAAGGCACAGAATTGTGTGATCAATCGAAATGGAAGCTCGCGAACTCGTCGACGTTTGCCCGGTCCGAACGCAGCTGATTGACCGGAGCTTCCGGGTCGGCGTAGCCGAGCGCCATGCCGCAATAGATCAGTTCCTGTTCGTCGAGCTGGAAATGTCCCTTCAGCGTCGTGCGCAACGTGCCCCAGATTTCCTGGAAGCAGGACGCCACGCCGCGCTCGGTCGCCGCCAGCGCCACCGACTGCATGAACATGCCGAGATGTGCCCATTGACCGTATCCCATACGTTCGTCGATCACGAAGAACAGCGCCGCCGGAGCATCGAAGAACTCGAAGTTGCGAGCGAGCTGTCGCAGCCGAGCCGGCTTGTTGTCCCGACCGATCCCGAGCAGGGCATACATGTCCTCGCCCACCTTGTAGCGACGGCTACGGTACGGCTCCCCCAGATTGGCCGGATACATCGGCCTGTCGACATCTTCCGCCGGTAGCATGCCGGGATAGTTCCGAGCCAGGCCCTTGACTGCCGCCTGGGCCGAGCCGGCAACGGCAATCACCTTCCAGGGCTGCATGTTGCCGCCGGAGGGTGACCAGCGGGCGGTGTTGAGGATGTCGCGGATCGTGGCCTCGGAAACCGGTCTGGGAAGGAAGGCTCGTGTCGAGATCCGAGCTTGCAGTGCTTCGGTAACCGTCATGGGGGAGTCGTCGTCTGTTGGGCGAAATGCCGACCACGCAGTATCGGCATCAATACAGAAGTTGTCGCGTCGACGGCTGATTTCAGGAATCAGCAGATATTTTCAAGAAAAGGTCCATTTCTGCGTTGACAGCGTAGCGAACGGGCCTATAATTCGCCCCCTTGCAGCGGCTACCGCTGAGGGGGTTTGGGAAGGTGGAGTTGGCTTCGAGGGCTGGTTGAGCTGAGGAGTTGACAGGGGATGAAAGTCCTCTATAA
>JAUXYM010000034.1 GCA_030694365.1 Nevskia sp.
GCGTTCACTCCATTCGGCCGGGCTCCGGTCGGCACCTTTTCTCCGGAGTTCCCATGTCTGTCACTCATCAGCTGAAAGTCGTCAGTTCCGTTCTCGCTTCGACCGCGCGCGGCTGGCGCGGCAGCCTGTCGTTCCGGCCGACCACGCGTCAGCCGGAGCAACTGCTGCGTCTGTACGAATTCGAAGCCAGCCCGTTCTGCAGGCTGGTGCGCGAAGCCTTGAGCGAGATGGACCTCGACGTGCTGATCCTGCCCTGCCCGGTTGGCGGCACGCGCTTCCGGCCGGAAGCGGTGAGTCTCGGCGGCAAGGCGCTGTTCCCGTATCTGGTCGATCCGAACACCGGCCGGGCGCTGTACGAATCCGCCGACATCATCGACTACCTCGCCGAAACCTACGGCGGCCAGATGCGCGCACCGCGCGGTCTGCGTCGCAAGGGCACGATTGCGGCGGGGTTTGCCACCTCGCTGCTCCGTGCCGTGCGCGGCCTGAAAGCCGCGCCGTCGAAGGCCCCGGATGAGCCGCTGGAGCTGTACAGCTTCGAGTCGAGCCCGTACTCGCGTCTGGTGCGCGAACGGCTCTGCGAACTGGAGCTGCCCTACGTGCTGCGCAACATGGCCAAGGCGCGCTGGGAAGATGTCGGCCCGCCGTGGATACGTGCGAAGTACTTCCCGACTTTGCCGGTCGAAGGCCGCAACCGCCTGCGGCTGCAGGAACTCGACGGCAAGGTGCAGGTGCCGTATCTGATCGATCCGAACACCGAGGTGGCGATGTTCGAATCGGAACAAATCCTCAAGTATCTCGACACAACCTACGCGGCTTGAGGCCGATGCTTCCGGGCGAGCTGTTCGCGACGATCGCCCTCGCCCACGCGCTGGCGGTCGCCAGCCCGGGGCCGGACCTCGCCGTGGTCACTCGGCAGACTCTGGCGCACGGCCGGCGTGCTGGCGTGCTGGCCGCACTCGGCATCACCGCCGGCATCAGCTTCCATGTCGCCTATGGCATGTTCGGCCTTGGCTGGGCGATCGAGCGTTTTCCGGCGCTGCTGACGGTGCTGAAGCTGGTCGGTGCCAGCCTGCTGCTGTGGATCGGCTGGGGCGCGATCCGCGCGCAGCCGGCCGCCGATGCCGCGCCCGTCACCATCAGCGGCAAGGCCGCCAAACGCGATTTCGGCATCGGCCTGGCGACCAATCTGCTCAACGTCAAAGCGATGCTGTTCTTCGTCGCGCTCTGTTCCGCTGTGATCACCGGCGACACACCCACCTGGCTGAAGCTGGGCCTGAGCGCCTGGATGATTGCGGCGACCGGGGCCTGGTTCAGCTTCGTCGCTTGGACGCTCGGCCATCCGCACATCCGCAGCCGCCTGATGCACAGCGCGCACTGGATCGACCGGGCGATGGGCGCGATCCTGCTGCTGCTGGCCGCGGGCATGCTGTGGTCACTGCTGCGTGGCTGAAACAGAGGGCCATGGCTGGGCACTGCGGGACTTGCGGTCCCTGGGCGTGAGCAATCCGCCCTATCAACCGATGTCATTCCGGCGAAAGCCGGAATCCAGCGAGCGCAGAGGCCTGAGTCAAGGCTGATGGTCAGGCGCTGAGATGGCGACCGGGCGCAGGGTGCTCTGGGCCCCGGCTTTCGCCGGGGCGACTTGATCCGACTTCCGTAGGATCAAGTCGGCTTCGCAATCGCCCGCCACAGCATGTCGAACAGCACATTGGCCTGCTGGGTCAGCGGCTCCTTCTGGCCGCGATGGATGTACATCTGCACCAGGCGGGCGATGACGCCGAAGATGTAGTCGAGCAGGATCTTTTCGTCGACTTCATCGTTCAGCACACCCTTGGCGCGGCCTTCGCCGAGCACGCGGATGAAGGTGCCGAATAACAATGGATTCTGGTAGTTGTCCTGCTTGCGCCAGGTGTTGACGTACACCGAGCTCATGATCAGCTGGGCAACCTTCGGGTTCTTCTCGAAGAAATCCAGGGTCACCCAGAACACCTTGCGGAATTTCTCCTTGAAGTCCTCGATGCCTTGCAGGTGGTCGATCATCCGCGTCGCCAGCCGGCCGAGCCAGGTGTCTAGGCAGGAAAACAGCAGCGCTTCCTTGCTGCCGTAGTACTTGTAGATCGTCTGCAGGCTGACGTTGGCGCCGCGGGCGACCTCGATCAGGCCGACCCGGTGGAACTCGCGCTCGGAAAAGATATCGAGCACCGTTTGCTCGATGCGCGCCCGGGTATCCGGATCGAGCAGGGCGTGGTCGGCGGTAACGGCAGCATCTTTCATCTCTTCATCTGGGCTTGCCACGATTTTCAAAGCGGTTTTCCTGCTCACAAGTAATGATCTTTACTAAACCTGAAGAGCCTGGCCATCCCGACAGGTTGACCGGCATCATCGGCCTGATTATGCTGCAACCGCGTCATTTGGGGTCGTCGAGCTGTCCATGCCCCAAAGGTTTCCACCGGTGTAAAGCACCATACAAAAGGTTGGGACTGAGCGAATAGTAATTGCGATTACCCAATCGCGCAACCGCCGACCCGACATCGCGCGCCCCGCAGTTCCCAGGACGATCCAACGGAATTCATCACCATGAACGAAGCATTCATTTTCGATGCCGTGCGCACGCCGCGCGGCAAGGGCAAGAAGGACGGCAGCCTGCATGAGGTGACGCCGGTGCATCTGCTCAGCAACCTGTTCAACGCGCTGGAAAACCGCAACAGCCTCGACACCTCGCAGGTCGACGACGTGGTGATCGGCTGCGTGACGCCGGTCGGCGAGCAGGGCGCGGATATCGCCCGC
>JAUXYM010000049.1 GCA_030694365.1 Nevskia sp.
GTCACCGATCAGAACCCCGAGGAGAAGTTCGCCGCGCTCGAGAAGTACGGGCAAGATCTCACGCGCCGCGCGGCTGACGGCAAGATCGACCCGGTCATCGGTCGCGACGACGAGATCCGCCGCGTCATCCAGGTGCTGTCACGGCGCACCAAGAACAACCCGGTGATCATCGGCGAGCCCGGCGTCGGCAAGACCGCGATCGTCGAAGGTCTGGCCCAGCGCATCGTCAACGGCGAAGTGCCGGAAGGGCTCAAGAACCGGCGCCTGCTGTCGCTCGATCTCGGCGCGCTGATTGCCGGTGCCAAGTTCCGCGGCGAGTTCGAGGAGCGCCTGAAAGCGCTGCTCAACGACCTTGGCAAGACCGACGGCACGGTGATCCTGTTCATCGACGAGATTCACACCCTGGTCGGCGCTGGCAAGGCCGAAGGCTCGATGGACGCCGGCAACATGCTCAAGCCCGCCCTCGCCCGTGGCGAGCTGCATTGCATCGGCGCGACCACGCTCGACGAGTACCGCAAGTACGTCGAGAAGGACGCAGCACTCGAACGCCGCTTCCAGAAAGTACTGGTCGGCGAGCCGAGCGTCGAGGACACCGTCGGTATCCTGCGTGGCCTGAAAGACCGCTACGAAACCCATCACAACGTCGAGATCACCGACGGTGCCTTGATCGCCGCCGCCAAGCTCAGCCACCGCTACATCACCGACCGCAACCTGCCGGACAAAGCGATCGATCTCATCGATGAAGCAGCGAGCCGCGTGCGCATCGAAAGCGATTCCAAGCCCGAGCCGCTGGATCGTCTGGAGCGCCGGCTGATCTCGCTGAAGATCCAGCGCGAAGCCCTCAAGAGCGAGACCGACGAAGGCGCCAAGCGCTCGCTGGAAACGCTCTCCGCCGAGATCGCCAAGCTCGAGCGCGAGTACTCGGATCTCGAAGAAAAGTGGAAAGCCGAGAAGGCCAGCGTCGCCGGCAGCGCCGGGGTCCGCGAGGAACTGGAGCGGGTCAAGGTCGAGCTCGAAGCGGCGCGCCGCTCGGGCGATCTGGCCAAGATGGCCGAGTTCCAGTACGGCACGATTCCGGAACTCGAAAAGAAGCTGGCCGCAGCCAACGCGGCCACGCAGACCAAGTTCGAGCTGCTGCGCACCCGGGTCACCGAAGAAGAAATCGCCGAAGTGGTCGCGCGCTGGACCGGCATCCCGGTATCGAAGCTGCTCGAAGGCGAACGCGACAAGCTGCTGCGCCTCGAAGACAGCTTGCGCCAGCGAGTCGTCGGCCAGGAAGAAGCGCTGACCTCGGTCGCCAATGCGATTCGTCGCAGCCGCGCCGGCCTGTCTGATCCCAATCGCCCGATCGGCTCGTTCCTGGTCCTGGGCCCGACCGGTGTCGGCAAGACCGAGCTGTGCAAGTCGCTGGCCGGCTTCCTGTTCGATAGCGAGGACGCGATGGTCCGCATCGACATGAGCGAGTTCATGGAGAAGCACTCCGTGAGCCGCCTGATCGGCGCGCCTCCGGGCTATGTCGGCTATGACGAAGGCGGCTATCTCACCGAAGCGGTGCGCCGCCGGCCGTACTCGTTGATCCTGCTCGACGAAGTCGAGAAGGCCCATGCCGATGTCTTCAATGTCTTGTTACAGGTGCTCGACGACGGCCGCCTGACCGATGGTCAGGGCCGCACCGTCGACTTCCGCAACACCGTCGTGGTGATGACCTCGAACCTCGGCTCGCAGCTGATTCAGGAGCTGATGGGCAATAGCGCCACGCGCGACGATTACGCCGCGATCAAGGAAGGCGTGATGACCGTGGTCGGCCAGCATTTCCGGCCGGAGTTCATCAATCGCATCGATGAAGCGGTGGTGTTCCGGCCACTGGCCGCGGCGCAGATCCGCGTCATCGCCGGCATCCAGACCGCCTACCTGCACAAGCGACTGGCCGAGCGCAGCATCGGCATCACTTTCAGCGATGCAGCCCTCGCAAAGCTTGCGGAAGCAGGTTACGACCCGGTCTATGGCGCGCGGCCACTGAAGCGCGCCATCCAGACCCTGATCGAGAACCCGCTGGCGAGCCTGATCCTCAACGGCAAGTTCGCCGCTGGCGATACCGTACAGGTCGATGCCGGCGACGCTGGGCTGGTGTTCAACCGGGGCTGAGTTTCAAGCTGATGCGACGCCCGATCTGTCCTTGCGACAGCTCGGGCGTTTTTCGTTCAACCGTTGCGCAGGCCGCGCCGCGCCCGGAAGAACGCCCGCAACTGCTCGGCACATTCCGCTTCCAGCACGCCGCCCTGCCAGGCGACGATGTGGTTCAGTTGCGGCCGCGCGATCAGGTCATAGACCGAGTTCACCGCGCCGGCTTTCGGGTCGCTGGCACCGAACACCAGCCGGCCGACACGAGCATGGATGATCGCGCCGGCGCACATCGCGCAGGGTTCGAGGGTCACGTACAGGGTGGTGCCGGTCAGCCGGTAATTGCCGAGCGCTGCCGCAGCAGCACGCATGGCCATGATCTCGGCATGAGCAGTGGGATCGTGCAGCGCAATCGGCCGGTTCCAGCCTTCGGCGAGCAGCACGCCATCAGCGCTGACCAACACCGCACCGACCGGCACCTCGCCTTCCGCCGCCGCGCGGTCGGCCAGGCTCAGCGCGTGGCGCAGCCAGTGCTCGTCGGAGTCACTCATCGCGCTATTGTCGATGATCCATTCAGCCACGCTCCAGCAGCATGATCACTTCGTAGTGCCGGGTCTGCGGAAACATGTCGAGCACTCGGGCGCGGCGCGGCTTCAGCGAGGGCATCAGCGCCAGATCGCGGGCCAAGGATTCGGCGTTGCAGCTCGAATAGATCAGCCAGCGCGTTGCGTTCGCCGCTTCGAGATGACGACTCAAGGTTTCGCCGATGCCGCGCCGTGGCGGATTGACGATCACCAGTTCGACGCCGTTCGGCTGAGCGAGCGCCCAGGCCGTGGCATCGGCGCTGGCGAACTGCACGTCGCCAATCTCACGGCCGCTGGCAGCGAGATCGGCGAGGCTCAGCTCGGCGCTGGCGATCGCTTCGGCTTCGAGTTCAATGCCGGTCACGGCGCGACCCACGGCTGCGGCGTGCAGCGCGAAGCCGCCGGCGCCGCAGTACAGATCCCAGACGCTGGCCGGCTGGACTTCGTCGATCCAGCTCCGCGCCTGTGCGTACAGCGCAGCGGCGACGGCGGTGTTGGTCTGGAAGAAGCTCTGCGGGCGCAGATGCAGCTTGATGTCGTTGACGCTGATGCTCAGCCGCGAGGCTTCGCTCAAAAGAATTTCGCGCTCGCCCTCGAGCACCGCCTTGTGCTCGGGCTGCAGGTTCACCGAGACCACGGCGAGCTGCGGCAAGGCCTCCAGCAACGAGGCCAGATGCTTGCGGATGCGGGCGACGGTCGCTTCCGAGCGCAGCACGAAACGCAGCATCAGCGAGCCATCATCGGCTTCGGTCAGCAGCACGAATTTCAGCTCGCCGCGACGGCTGGCGAGATCGTAGGAGTCGAGGGTCGCGCGAACGATGAAGGCGCTGATCGCCGAAAAGCAGGCTTGCATCGACGGCGGATACAGCGGGCAATCGGACAGATCCACACCCTGCCCGGCCACATCGCGAATGCCGAGAATCGGCTGCAGCGCCGAGCCGCTGACCACCATCTTCGCCTTGTTGCGAAAGCCGGCCTCCGCACTCGCAATCGGGGGCAGCCAGTTCAACTCCGCGTGAGCCGCGAGCAAGGACTGGCAATGCGCCTGCTTGGCCGCCAGCTGCTCGGTATACGGCCGTTCCAGCTCGGTACAGGAGCGGCAGCGGTTAGCGGTGTAGTGCGGACAATTCATAGGGCGCGAAGCATGACATCGACGCCGCGCCAAGAACTATTGATTCGGCCACGAAATAGTTGAACAAGGTGATACGTCTGAATTTGATGCCTGATCTTCCCGGCGAGGTCGGCACGTGGCCGAATCAATAACAAAATCAATATGTTTTTTGTTAT
>JAUXYM010000059.1 GCA_030694365.1 Nevskia sp.
TAACAAAAAACATATTGATTTTGTTATTGATTCGGCCACGTGCCGACCTCGCCGGGAAGATCAGGCATCAAATTCAGACGTATCACCTTGTTCAACTATTTCGTGGCCGAATCAATAATATGCAAATACACCGAACGGAAGATCGTCACTGCACCTCTGGCGATCAGCGCAGCCGGCCCACGGCCCGGGCCAATTCAGTGATTCCGGCCCAGTCGCCGGCAGCGACCATCGCTGGCGGGGCCAGCCAGGAACCGCCGACGCAGGCGACATTCGGCAGCGCCAGATAGCCATGGGCGCTGGCGGCATCGATGCCACCTGTGGGGCAGAACAGCACATCGGAAAACACCGACGCCAGTGCCTTCAGCAGCGGGATGCCACCAGCCGGTGCCGCAGGAAAAAGCTTCAGCGCCCGAAAGCCGGCATCGCGCGCGGCCAGCACTTCGCTCGGCGTCATGGTGCCGGGCAGGAACGGCAGGCCGGACTTGTTGATCGCATCGAGCAAGGCCGGCGTGGCCCCGGGGCTGACGCCGAACTGGGCGCCGGCGGTGATCGCGGCGAGCACATCGTCCGGGCTGGTGACGGTGCCGACACCGACGATGGCATCCGGCACCGCTTGGCGAATGGCGCGCACGCAATCCAGCGCGATCGGCGTGCGCATGGTCACTTCAAGCACGCGCACACCGCCATCGACCAGAGCCTGAGCGAGTGGCACGGCATGGCGAATGTCGCTGAGCACGATGACCGGGATGACCGGGCCGGCTTTCATGATGTCGATGATCTGCATGCTGCGGTTTCCGTTTTTTTGGTTCTTTATCGTGGCGCGGATTCGAAGATTCGCTGCCTGCCCTGTTCAGTCCCTGCTCGAGCCCCTGATCAACCCCTACTCCGCACTCGGATTCTCATGCTCGACCGGCCAGAGATCGGCTGTCACCGGTGGTGGTGAAAGGCCGCCACCGAAGATAACCGCGCCGGTTTCCGCCGTGCTGACCGCAGCCCGCGCCGACGCGAACAGCTCGCGCCCCATGCCGCTTTCGTTGCCGGACATATCCGCCGTCGCCGGCAGCCGCGCCGCCCACTCGGCGGCGTCGACCAGCACGTCGAGCGTACCGGCCTCGGCATCGAGACGGATCAGATCGCCATCGCGGACCCTTGCCAGCGCGCCGCCGGCCAGACATTCCGGCGATACGTGGATCGCCGCCGGCACCTTGCCGGAGGCGCCGCTCATGCGGCCATCGGTGACCAGCGCCACGTGGAAACCTTCGTCCTGCAGCACCGCCAGCGGTGGCGTCAGCTTGTGCAGTTCCGGCATGCCATTCGCGCGCGGGCCCTGGTAGCGAACCACGGCAACGAAATCGCGACGCAGGTCGCCACGCTTGAAGGCTGCCTGCACGGCCTCCTGGGAATCGAAGACCAGCGCCGGCGCTTCGACGATCCGATGTTCCGGCTTCACTGCCGACACCTTGATGACAGAGCGACCGAGGTTGCCGGTCAGCCGGCGCAGGCCGCCATCGGCACTGAACGGATTCGACACCGGACGCAGCACACTGTCGTCGCCGGATACCGCCGGCGCGTCGCGCCAGACGAGCTTGCCCTCGGCATCGAGGAACGGCTCCTGGGCGTAGGCCGCCAGCCCCGGGCCGGCCACGGTCTGGACATCGCCGTGCAGCAGGCCCGCGGCCAGCAGTTCGCGGATCAGATAGCCCATGCCGCCGGCGGCATGGAAATGGTTCACGTCAGCCTTGCCGTTCGGGTAGATGCGTGCCAGCAGCGGCACCACGGCGGACAGCTCGGAGAAATCATCCCAGTCGATGACGACGCCGGCAGCGCGGGCCATCGCGATCAGATGGATCGTGTGGTTGGTCGAACCACCGGTCGCATGCAGGCCGACGATGGCGTTGACGATGGCGCGCTCGTCGACGATCGCCGCGATCGGCGTGTAGGAATCGCCGAGCGTGGTCAGCGCGGCAATTCGTTTGGCGGCAGCGGCGGTCAGCGCATCGCGCAGCGGCGTGTTCGGATTGACGAAGGCGGCGCCGGGCAGATGCAGGCCCATGACCTCCATCAACATCTGATTCGAATTCGCGGTGCCGTAGAAGGTGCAGGTGCCTGGCGCGTGATAACTCTGCGCTTCCGATTCCAGCAACGCATCGCGGCCGACCTTGCCTTGCGCAAACAGTTGCCGGACCTTGGCCTTGTCGTCGTTCGGCAGGCCGGACGGCATCGGCCCGCCCGGCACGAACACCGTCGGCAGATGGCCGAAGGACAGCGCACCGATGACCAGACCGGGCACGATCTTGTCGCAGATGCCGAGCATCAGCGCGGCATCGAAAGTGTTGTGGCTCAGCGCGATCGCGGTCGACATGGCAATGACATCGCGCGAGAACAGACTCAGCTCCATGCCCGGCTCGCCCTGGGTCACGCCATCGCACATCGCCGGCACGCCGCCAGCGAACTGGGCGACGGCAAAAGCCTCGCGCGCAGCCTGCTTGATGATTGCCGGATAGCGCTCCAGCGGCTGGTGCGCGGACAGCATGTCGTTGTAGGCGGAGACGATCGCCAGGTTCGGCCAGCGGCCGGCGCGCAGCTGCGATTTGTCGCCGCTATCAGATGCGGCAAAGGCGTGGGCGAGATTGGTGCAACCCAGCCGGCCACGCGCCGTACCGGATTCGCGCGCGGCATCGATGCGCTTCAGATAGGCGGCTCGCAACACTTGGCTGCGGCGACGGATACGGGCAGTGACAGCAGCAACGACCGGATTCAACGACATGATCACTCCGTTTTGCACACCGGGCAGATGGCAGGAAAGTGGCTAACGAAACCCGGTGCTGTCGGGCAGGCAAGATAGCACTGCAAGAACGATGCAAAACCGTCAGAAAACGGCCCCCATTCCAGGAACCCCATGGCACAAGCACCCTGCTTCGATCTGGTTTTCTTCGGCGGCACTGGCGATCTGGCGCTGCGCAAGCTGCTGCCGGCGCTGTACTACCGGCATCGCGATACCAAGGATTGCAGCGGCTGGCGGATCATTGCCGTATCACGGCAGCCGATGGAAACCGCGGCCTATCTGGAGCTGGTCCATGAGGCTTTCCAGCGCTTCATTCCAGCCAAGGATTTCAATGAAGCGGGCTGGCAGCGCTTCTCCACGCGCATCGAATATCTGTCGCTCGACGGCCTGAATCCGGACGATTACGGCCTGCTGACCAGCAAACTCGCCAACTCGGCCGATCGCGTTCGGGTGTTCTATCTGTCGACCGCCGCCAGCCTGTTCGCGGCGATCTGCGACAACCTCGCCAAGGCCGGGCTGGTCACCGATCTGAGCCGCGTGGTGCTGGAAAAACCGCTCGGCTTCAGCCTGGAAAGCGCCACCGCGATCAACGAAGCGGTCGGCCGGATCTTCCTCGAGCCGCAGATCTTCCGCATCGACCATTACCTCGGCAAGGAAACGGTGCAGAACCTCATTGCGCTGCGCTTCGGCAACTCGATCTTCGAGCCGCTGTGGCATCGCGCCAGCATCCGCGACGTGCAGATCACCTTGGCCGAAACGGTCGGGGTCGGCGATCGCGGCGAGTACTACGATCATTACGGTGCGCTGCGCGACATGGTGCAGAACCATGCGCTGCAACTGCTCTGCATCATGGCGATGGAGCCGCCGTCGTCGATCGATCCGGACGAAATCCGCGACGAAAAACTCAAGGTGCTGCGCGCACTCCGGCCGTTCACGCCGGAAGACGTGCGCAACAAGATCGTCCGCGGCCAGTACCGCGCCGGAGCGATCGATGGCAAGGCGGTGCCCGGCTATCTCGACGAAGCCGGTATCCCCGAAGGCTCGACCACCGAAACCTTCGTCGCGATGCGAGTCGACGTCGACAACTGGCGCTGGGCGCGGGTGCCGTTCTACATCCGCACCGGCAAGCGCATGCAGGAGCGGATGGCGGAGATCGTCATCAACTTCCGCGCCGTGCCGCACGCCATCCTGCCCGGTAACGATGCCGGCGCGGTCAACCGGCTGGTGATCCGCCTGCAGCCGGACGAAGGCATCGAACTGCACGTGCTGGCCAAGGTGCCGGGCGCGGACATGCGAGTGAAGCCGGTCAAGCTCGATCTGGATTTCGCCGAAACCTTCAAGACCCGCCAGTGGGACGCCTACGAACGCCTGCTGATGGACGTCATCGGCGGCAATCTGACCCTGTTCATGCGCCGCGACGAACTCGATGCCGCCTGGCACTGGGTGGACCCGATCCACGCCGCCTGGGCGGCCGGCTCCGATGCGCCGAAGACCTACTCCTCCGGCACCTGGGGACCGACGGCGTCAAGCGCGCTGATCGTCCGCGATGGTCTGAGCTGGAAGGAGGAAACCTGAGCATGGCCCCCATCGTGAACAGCGAGAACATCGAAAATCGCATCGAACACCAGTTCGACGATGCCCAGACCGCGTCCGAAACGCTCGCCGCGCTGGTCGCCACACAGCTGGCCGACGCGTTGCTCGAACGCGACACCGCATCGCTGGTGGTCTCCGGCGGCAAGAGCCCGATTCCGTTCTTTGCCGCTCTTCGCGTGTTGCCGCTGGACTGGTCCAGGGTCTGGATCACCCTTGCCGACGAACGCTGGGTTGATCCCTCGTCCGCCGACAGCAACGAGCGCCTGCTGCGCGAACATCTGCTGCGTGATGCCGCCGCTACTGCCCATTTCGTGCCGCTGAAATCTGCATTCGCAACCGCTGAAGCCGGGCTGGCAACCAGCAGCACTGCCCTGGCGGCGATCCTGCGGCCATTCGATGTCGTGGTGCTCGGCATGGGTGAAGACGGTCATACCGCGTCGCTGTTTCCCGGTGCCAGCGGCCTGCCTGCCGCGCTGCTGATGGATGATCCGGCCGAGCTGGCCGCGATCACGCCGCTGACCGCGCCGCATCAGCGGATCAGCCTGCGCCTGCCGGCGCTGCTCGACAGCCGCTGCATCCATCTGCCCCTGAGCGGCACCAGCAAACTCGCCGTGTACCGACGTGCGCTGGCGGAAAACGATCCGCTGCAATGGCCGATCGCCGCCGTGCTGCATCAGGCGAAAGTGCCGGTCAACATCTGGCTGTCCTGAATCCGGGTCTGCGGGCGCGGAGGCCGTCACGCCCGGCTTCTCGGCCATCGGGCAATCGGTCATATCGAACGCGGTGTTTATTGATTCGGCCACCAAATGTTGAACGAAAGGACACGCTGAGACTTGAAGGGTGCACTCACTGTGGAGCAGAACGTGGCCGAATCAATAATAAAATCAATATGTTTTTTGTTATTGAGGCGGCCGGCGCGGTCTACAACCCTGAGTCACTTCCTGCCATCGTCGGCTTGCTTGTTCAACATTTTGAGGGCCGCCTCAATAACTGCGGGCGGCAACTGACCGCTAGGCCGCTGTCAAACCGCCATCAATCACCAGCTCCGAGCCGTTCATCCACTTGGTGGCGTCGGACGCCAGATAGACCACCGCGTTGGCAATATCGCTGGGCTCGCCGAAGCCCATCGGATGGATGGCCTTGATCGCCGCTTCGGCCGCCGCGTAGTCCGGTGCCAGACCGAGCTTGACGAAGTCCTGGATGAAGGCGGTGCCCATGTCGGTGACGACGATGCCGGGGTGGATCGAGTTGACCCGGATGCCGGTGCCGAGTGCCGCGCATTCGACGGCCGCCGCCTTGGTCATCAAGCGCACGGCACCCTTGGAGGCGTGATAGGCGACGTGCGCCGTGCTGCCGATGATGCCGGCGACCGACGACAGGTTGATCACCGAGGCCCCCGGCTTCATCACCCTCAGCGCGTGCTTCATGCCGAGGAACACGCCGGTGACGTTGACCTCCATGACCCGCTTGAAGTCATCGACTTCGCACTGGGTGATCAGTGCCGCGGTCTCGATGCCGGCGTTGTTGACCAGCACCTGCAGGCCGCCGAGTTTGGCGACTGCCGCCGCAACGGCCTGCTCCCACTGCGCTTCGACGGTCACGTCATGGTGAAAGAATTCGGCCTTGCCGCCGGCGGCGCGGATGCGCGCCACCGTGGCTTCGCCGACCGCATCCAGCACATCGGTGACCAGCACCGCCGCACCGGATGCCGCCAGCGCTTCGGCCACCGCCGCGCCGATGCCGCGCGCACCGCCGCTGACCAGCGCGACCTTGCCGTCCAGCCGGAACGGGTTCTGGGGGGAATTGCTCATCGTCGTCTCCTCGCTACGCAATATTGATTCTGGTTTTTTATGAACATCGTGCAACCACCTACTGCGCCGTATAGCCACCGTCGATGACCAGCTCGGAGCCGGTCACGAACTTCGATTCGTCGCTGGCCAGATACAGCACACCGTAGGCGACGTCCATGACCTCGCCGACGTGGCCGATCGGATGCAGGCTGTCGAGCCCGGCGCGGCCTTCAGAGACATCGCCGATCGAGTTCAGGAAATCCTCGACCATCGGCGTCCAGATATAGCCCGGATGCACCGAGTTGACGCGAATCTTCAGGCCATTCTTCGCGCAATGCAGCGCTGCCGATTTGGTGAAGATGCGCACGCCACCCTTGCTGGCGTTGTAGGCCGCGAGGTTCGGATCGGCAACGATGCCTTCGATCGACGAGATGTTGATGATCGAGCCCCCACCCGAACCTACCGTGCCGGTCATCGCCGGGATCGCATACTTGGTGCCCAGGAACACGGCATCGAGATTGACCGCCATGGTCTTGCGCCAATCCGCGAGCGTCGCGTCCACGGCGCTGCCGGGAATCGCTATGCCGGCGTTGTTGACCAGCACATGCAGCGCGCCGAAACGTTCGACGGTGGCCGCAATCGCCTTTGGCCAGCTGGCTTCGTCGGTCACGTCCTGCTGGATGAAGATCGCTTCGCCGCCCGCGGCTTTGATCGCCTTGACCACTTTCTCGCCGGCCGCGATATCGAGGTCGCTGACCACAAGCTTCGCGCCTTCCTTCGCCAGCAGCAAAGCACAAGCCTCGCCGATTCCTTTCGCGCCACCGGTGACCAGCGCCACCTTGTTGCTGACTCGCGCCATGTTTTCTTCTCCTCCCGCTGTTCTTCGGATTGCTGTTCGAGGGAGCGACGCTAACAGGCGCTACCCGGATCGCCCCTACACACAAGGGTAGGTCGGTATGCCTATTGCCTGGATGGAAGGAAGGCGCACTTGCGCCATCCACCTTCAGCATCGGGAATACCGTGTCCATGAAACCTCATCGCCTGCTGGCCGCCCTGCTGCCGGCCCTGATCCTCGGTCCGATCGGCTGCGGCAAACGCGCCGAAGCGCCCTCGCCCGCCGCCAGCGCGACGGCACCGGCCCACGTGTTCAGCGAGGAAATCCGCACCCGCCAGCAACTGGTGCAAGTGGCGCTGGCGCGTGAGCCGGCGGACCTGATCCTGCGCGGCGCCAACGTGCTGAACGTGGTCACCCGCGAATGGCTGCCGGCGCAGGACATCGTCATCAAGGGCTCGCGGATCGCCTGGGTCGGGCCGCAGGGCGGCTGGCCGGGCACGGCCACCGAGACCGTCGATGCCAGCGGCGAATGGGCGGTGCCCGGCTTCGGCGAATCGCACAAACACATCGAAAGCACCTACCTGACGCCCGAATACGAAGCGGCGCTGGTGATCCCGCACGGCAACACCTGGACGGTCGAGGACAGCCACGAAATTTCCAACGTCATCGGCGAGCACAACGTCGATTTCTGGTTGCGCGCCGAACGTGCCGGCAGCCCGCTGAAGATCTTTCCGTCGATAGGCTCGGCGACGCCGCCAACGGTCTACGAGCACGGCGGCGGCTATTACGGCTACCGCGAGATGTCGGCCTTCATGGAAGCGGACCAGCGGGTGATCTCGCTCGGCGAAGTCATGGACTGGCCGGCGGTCAACGATCCGAAAAATGGTGCCCATCAGCGCATCTGGGAAATGATCCAGGCGACGGTCGATCACGATGGCGTTGTCGAAGGTCACGGCGGCGGGCTGGTCAAGGCCGAGGAGATCAACGCCTTCGCCGCGGCCGGTCTGTCTTCCGATCACGAAGCGCGGCTGCCGCAGGAAGCCTTCGACAAGCTGCGCCGCGGCGTATTCATCGAATCGCGTGTCGATCTCACCCGCGTGCTGATCCCGCTGCTGCTCAAGGAAAACCTGCAGGACTGGTCGAACCTCTCGGTCACCACCGATGACCGCGACGTGCTCGCCACCCAGCAGCTCGGCTCGATGGACTACAACATCCGCACCGCGATCGAAGCCGGCCTGGCGCCGGAGATCGCCTATCAGCTCGGCAGCTACAACACCGCGCGGCATTTCCACATCGAGCATCTGGTCGGCTCGATCGCGCCCGGCCGCTATGCCGATGTGGTGCTGCTCAGCGATCCGAAGACAGTCGCGATCAGCCGCGTCTATGCCAACGGCAAACTCGCCGGCAAGGGCAAGGACTACCAGCTGCCGATCCCGAAGATCGATTACCCGGACTGGGCACTGCAGACGATCAAGCTCGGCCGCGAGATCGGCGCCGCCGACTTCCGTATCGAAGCACCCGCCGGCCGCAAGGACGTCAATGTCGCGCTGATGGAGCCGTTCTGGTTCGCACCCGATTTCATCACCGACACCCTGCCGGTGCAGGCCGATGGCAGCGTCGTGGCCGATCCGGCACGCGGCATCATCAAGGTGGCCTTGGTCGACCGCTATCACGGCACTGGTGCGGTCTCGAAGATGTTCTGGCGCAACGTCGGGCCGAAGACGCCGGGCGCCGCCCTCGCCAGTTCGCAGTCGCACGACCTGCACAACATCTGGGTCGCCGGCAACGACGATGCGGCAATGGCGCTCGCGGTCAACACCATTGCCGGCATGCACGGCGGCTGGGCGCTGGTCAGCGAAGGCAAGGTGGTTGCCAAGGTGCAGCTCGACATCGGCGGGCTGATGACGGCGCGGCCGGTCAACGAAGTCGCTGCCGACATGGAACGCCTGCACCAGGCCGCCGATGCCATGGACTGGATCAACAACCCCGGCCTGCCGGACCGCATGCGCTTCGCCTTCCTGACTGCCTCGCCGTGGAAGTGGCAGCTGGTCGCGCCCTATGACGGCAACCCGGGCGGCTTCGTCAATGTCGTCACCGGCGAAACCCATGCGGTGATCTGGTAGCCGGCGCGATGCGCGCGCTGGCGCATGCGGTTGGCGCGCTGCTGCTGTGGCTGCTGTTGTTCGGCATGGGCAGCGCGCCGCTGCAGGCGCATCTGCTGAACATGACGAGAGTGCAGCTGAATCTCGGGGCCGATGGCCAGGTCGTCATCGACCTGTCGCTGGACCTGACGCGCGCCGCCGGCGGCGGCGGGGCCTACTACCAGTTCAGCCGTTCCGCTGCGCCGCTGAGCGATGCCACGCTTGCGCCGTTGCTCGGCAAGCTGGCGCAGACGATCGAGGTGCGGCTCGATGGTGCGGTGATCCCGCTGCAGGTCAGCGAGGTCCATCTGCCATCCGCCTTGCCCGAAACAGAATTCCTCAGTCCGGTTGCCTGGCCGATGACCGAGATCCAGCTGCACGGCGTTTTGCCTGCGAATGCAGGCGGCGCACTGCAACTGCGCTTCGATCCCTCATTCGCGTTTGAGGAGCCGATTGCGCTGACCCTGCAGCGCCCGGACAACGGCGGCCGCATGACGCGTTGGCTGGTTGCTGGTCAGCTGAGTCCGCTGTTCCCGCTGCAGGCCAGTGCTGCCTCGATCACCGCCGTATCCGAGCAAGAACCGGCGTGGCAGACACTGGCTCGTTATCTGCGCTTTGGCTTCCTGCACATCATCCCGCACGGCCTCGATCACATGCTGTTCGTGGTCGGGCTTTATCTGGGCACGCGCAAGCTGCGCAGCCTGCTTTTGCTGGTGACGACTTTCACCGTCGCCCACTCGCTGACCTTGATCCTGGCCAGCTTCGGCGCGCTGCGCGTTCCTGCTGCGGTGGTCGAACCGCTGATCGCGCTGTCGATCGCCTGGATCGGCATCGAGAATCTGCGCGCCGATTCCACTCGCCTCAGCCGCAGCCGCGTGCTGATGGTGTTCGGCTTCGGCCTACTGCACGGCCTCGGCTTCGCGGCTGCGCTCAAGGAACTGGGCTTGCCGCCGTCGAACTTCGTCGGCGCACTGCTCAGCTTCAACGTCGGCGTCGAACTCGGTCAGCTCGCGGTGATTGCGCTGGCCTTGCTGCTGACCTTCCACTGGCGGCGGAATCCGAGTTATCGCCGGCAGCTTGTGGTGCCGGCGTCGGCGATTATCAGTTTGCTGGCCTGCGCTTGGGCCGCGCTGCGATTGGTATCGTAAGCAACGGAAGCATCAAGCGCTGAACTCGAAAGCTATGCCGCTATGAACTACTTCGTCCGGCTTCTGACAGCCGTCGCCCTATCTGCCAATTGCATTGCGGATGAACACTCCGGACCGTTGGTTGTGCCGATTCGGCTGGTCGATAACCTTGCCGTCGTTCAGGCGACCATCAATGAACGGTCGGTTTCGCTGTACATCGATTCTGGTGGTCACTCAGCGATTGCTCTCAAACCGGGCATCGTGTCCTCGAATGCAACGGTAGATGGAGAGGGCGCCGAGCGATATGCAGGTGCAGATGGCACGGTCAGGGAGGCGCGTCGTTTCAGCGTAGATGAGGTACGGATTGCCGGACTGCCAGCGGCGGAACTGCGGGGCTCGGAGATGATCGGCGGCCCGTCGGGAGTAGACGGTTACCTTGGCTACGGTTGGCTCAGTCAGTACATCGCAGTCTTCGACTACGCTGGTGGGCAGCTGCGTCTCTATGAAGCCGGGCAGCCAATTCCGGACTCAGAATGCAGCGGCCCCTGGGTGGCGCTCACGGTCGACGGTAACCTTGTCACGTCGACACTGGAAACCGAGCATGGCCCTGTCACAGTGGCATGGGACATCGGGGCATCAGAGAACGTGCTCCGCAGAGCGCCCGCAGGTGCCCGTCGCAGCCGAGGAATCTGGCCTTGGAGTTCTAGCAGCCTGTCGGACTTGAAGACGTGGGCTGCCTGCTGCGTTCTGGCGCGATCATTTTTCGACCGCTCTGACGTCGGCAGGATTTACCCAGCCCGGCGAAAAGTGGCGTGCAGGGGCTGAAAACGGCGCTTTCCTTCGCTTTTCTCATCCGTTCAGGACCGCCACCCGCTTCAAGTTGAACGCCAGGCACACCAATCCCCATTCGCCTTTCACACGTTCGAGGCCGCGCACCGAAAACTGCCGGAAGCGCATCACCTGTTTGATGATGCCGAAGGTGGGTTCGACCGTGCATTTGCGCAAGCCATAGGCCGCTTTGCCTTCCGGCGTGGCCAGGGTATGGCGCATCCGGTCCAAGGCCGTGGGGTTGTCCGGCATCACCAGCGCCGGTGCCAAGCGCCGCTCCAGCCAGCCCGAATGCGATTCGCGCTTTTGGGCGATCAGCGGCGCGATCTGGGCGGCCTCGCAGGCGTCGACGTTGGCCTCGCTGAAGTCACCGGTGTCGGCCGCCAGCTGGATCGGCGTGTCGTTGTCCAGGCCGATCTGCTGCGGCAGCGCCTTGAGCGGTTCGAGCATCGGGATGACCTGCAGGAGAGACCACCGCGCGGGCGGTACCGTTCTCGGGCTTGCCGGCATCACTGCAACAAAAGCTGCGAGGGCGGCCCGTGGTCGGAACATCAAAGACCGCTATTTCCCTGCGTGTACCCAACGACACCCTCGCTCGCTGGAAAGCAACGGGGCCTGGCTGGCAGACCCGCATGGCCGAAGTCCTCAGCAAGGCGGTGTAATCAGGAGACCGGAATCACTCCCACTCGATCGTCGCCGGCGGTTTGCCGGAGATGTCGTAGACCACGCGCGACACGCCACCGATCTCGTTGACGATGCGGAGGCTGACCTTCTCGAGCAGTTCATACGGCAGGCGCGCCCAGCGGGCGGTCATGAAGTCGATGGTTTCGACGGCGCGGATCGCGATCACCGGGGCGTAGCGGCGGCCATCGCCAGTAACGCCGACGGACTTCACCGGCAGGAACACGGCGAAGGCCTGCGAGGTCTTGTCGTACCAGCCGGCGGCGCGAAGTTCTTCGATGAAGATGTGGTCGGCAATGCGCAGGATGTCCGCCGCTTCCTTGTTCACTTCGCCAAGGATGCGGACACCGAGGCCCGGGCCCGGGAACGGATGGCGGTAGACCATCTCGCGCGGCAGGCCGAGTTCGACGCCGATGGCGCGCACCTCGTCCTTGAACAGCTCGCGCAGCGGCTCGACGAGCTTCATCTTCATGTGCTCGGGCAAGCCGCCGACGTTGTGGTGGCTCTTGATCAGATGCGCCTTGCCGGACTTGGCGCCGGCGGACTCGGTGACGTCCGGGTAGATCGTGCCCTGCGCCAGGAATTCCACTGAACCGCCTCGTCCCTCGGCGGCGGCGGTGATCTTCTGCGCTTCCTCGTCGAACACTTCGACGAACAGGCGGCCGATGATCTTGCGCTTGGCTTCCGGGTCGGTGACGCCTTTCAGCGCGCCGAGGAAGCGCGCTTCGGCATCGACCCGGATGACCTTGACGCCCAGGTTCTTGGCGAAGATCTGCATCACCTGATCGCCTTCGTGATGGCGCAGCAGGCCGTGATCGACGAACACGCAGGTCAGCTGGTCGCCGATCGCCTTGTGCAGCATCGCCGCGACCACCGACGAATCGACGCCGCCGGACAGGCCGAGCAGTACGCGGCTGTTGCCGACCTGGGCGCGAACTTTTTCGATCGCGTCATGAATGATGTTGTCGGCGTTCCAGGCGTTGCCGCAGCCGCACAGCTCATGGACGAAGCGCGAGTAGATGCGCGTGCCCTGCGTGGTGTGGGTGACTTCCGGGTGGAACTGCAGGCCGTAGTAGCGGCGTTCTTCATCGGCGATGCCGGCGATCGGCACGTCGCGGGTGCTGGCGATCAGCTTGAAGCCGGGCGGAATTTCGACCACGCGGTCGCCGTGGCTCATCCAGACATCGAGCAGGCCGTGGCCTTCTTCGCTGACCCGGTCTTCGATGTCGCGCAGTAGTTCGGAGTGGCCACGAGCGCGAATTTCGGCATAGCCGAACTCTTTCGAATCGTGCGCCTCGACCTTGCCGCCCAGCTGGTGCGCCATCGCCTGCAGGCCGTAGCAGATGCCGAGCACCGGCACCTTCAAATCCCAGACCGCGTCACGAACGCGCGGCGCTTTCAGCTGGGTGACCGACTCCGGGCCGCCGGACAGGATCACGCCTTTCGGCGCAAACGCGCGGACCTCGTCCTCGGACATATCCCAGGGATGCAGCTCGCAGTAGACGCCGAGTTCGCGAACCCGGCGGGCGATCAGCTGGGTGTACTGCGAGCCGAAATCGAGGATCAGGATGCGGTCGGCGTGGATGTCGGGCGTGCTGCTGGTCAAGGTCTGGTCTCTTGGTGTTGCTGAATCAACGGCATTTCCTCACGCGGAGAACGCAGAGGACGCGGAGAACAGCAAAAGAAATTTCTTGTTGTTTCTTTTCTCTGCGTTCTCCACGTGAGATCGCTTTTTGGAACGCCGATCAGCTCTGGGTACGGTAGTTCGGCGCTTCCTTGGTGATCGCCACGTCGTGGACGTGCGACTCGCGCATGCCGGCGGAGGTGATTTTCACGAAGCGGGTGACGGTGCGCAGTTCTTCGGTGTTCTGGCAGCCGGTATAGCCCATGCTGGCGCGCAGGCCGCCGATCAGCTGATGGACGATCGCCGCCATCGGGCCCTTGTACGGCACCCGGCCTTCAATGCCTTCAGGCACCAGCTTTTCGACTTCGGTGGTGGTGTCCTGGAAGTAGCGATCCTTCGAGCCCTGCGCCATCGCGCCGAGCGATCCCATGCCGCGATAGCTCTTGTACGAGCGGCCCTGGTACAACTCGACATCGCCCGGTGCTTCCTCGGTGCCGGCGAGCATCGAGCCGACCATCACCGCGTAGGCGCCGGCCGCCAGCGCCTTGGCGAAATCGCCGGAGTAGCGCACGCCGCCATCGGCGATCAGCGGAATGCCGAGATCCTTGAGCGCGGCGGCGACTTCCATCACCGCGCTGATCTGCGGCACGCCAACACCGGCGACGATGCGCGTGGTGCAGATCGAACCGGGGCCGATGCCGACCTTGACCGCGTCGGCACCCGCCTCCACCAGCGCCAGCGCCGCAGCGCCGGTGGCGATGTTGCCGCCGATGATCTGCTCGCGGTCGCCGTACTGCTGCTTGATCTGGCGAACGCGGTCGATGACGCCCTTGGAATGACCATGCGCGGTGTCGACGACGATGACATCGACACCGGCTTCGACCAGGGCTGCGACACGCTCATCGGTGTCCTGCCCGGTGCCGACCGCAGCACCGACGCGCAGGCGACCGCGGTCGTCCTTGCAGGCCAGCGGATGCTCGGTGGACTTCTGGATGTCCTTGACGGTGATCATGCCTCTGAGCTGGAAGGCTTCGTTGACCACCAGCACCTTTTCGATGCGGTACTCGTGCAGCAGCTCGATCACTTCCGAACGCGGCGCGCCTTCCTTGACCGTCACCAGGCGTGGCTGCGGGGTCATGATCTTCGACACCGGCTGATCCATGCGCGTTTCGAAGCGCAGATCGCGGCTGGTGACGATGCCGACCAGCTTGTCGCCATCGACCACCGGCACCCCGGAGATGTGATTGGCCCGGGTCAGCGCCAGCACGTCGGCGATGGTCATGTTCGGCGGCACGGTGATCGGATCGGCAATGATGCCGCTCTCGTACTTCTTCACCCGGCGCACTTCGGCGGCCTGCAGGGTCGGCGTCATGTTCTTGTGGATGATGCCGATGCCGCCTTCCTGGGCCAGCGCGATCGCCAGGCCGGATTCGGTCACCGTATCCATCGCCGCCGACAGCAGCGGGATATTCAGGGTGATCCGGGCGGTGAGCGGGGTGCGCAGGTCAACCTGACGCGGCAGCACCTCGGAATAGGCCGGTTGCAGCAGGACGTCGTCGAACGTCAGGGCTTCGAGGTCGATGCGGGAAGCGGGGTTCTTGGTATCCATCACACAGTATAAAAAAAACCCTCGGCTTCCGTTGCTCGGGCCGACGCTACCGGTCGGGCCACAGCGCCAAAAAGATCGAAGCCGCGTGCCGATCATCCGATGGATTCGGCCGGACTTCGGCCGACACCCGGTGGCGGTGTCTATCGATGAACAGCAGCAGGGACGGCGGCAGCAACCCAGCCAGCGACTTGCCCAGCGAGCCGATGAGTAGGCCCGCGCGGCTGATCGTGCTGCTCTGGCTGCTGTCGGCGCTCGTCTATCTCGGCTGGCGGTCGACCACGCTGAATCCCATCGCGCCGATTTTCTCGTCGCTGGTCTACGGCATCGAAGTGCTGAGCCTGAGCTTCGGTCTGCTGCGGCTGTTCGTGGTCCACCGGCTGAGCCAGCGGCCGCCCCGGCTGGCAGAAGCGGCGCTGACGGTCGACCTGCTGATTCTCGCCAACGGCGAACCGCTGGACCGCATCCGCCCCTGCCTGCTCGCCGCCCGCAACATCGACTACCCCCATCGAACCTGGCTGCTCGACGCCGGTGACAGCGCCGAACTGCGCGATCTGGCCCGGGAACTCGACGCCCATCACCTGCCCAGCCCGGCACCCGGTACCGGCCGCAACCAGCGCCTGAACCGGGCGCTCGGCCAGTCGACCGCCGACTACCTGGCAATCTTCGACGCCGATCACGCGCCGAAGCGCAGCTTCCTCGACGCCACGCTGGGCCATTTCCGCGATCCACAGGTCGCTTTCGTGCAGACCGCGCAGGATTTCCTGAGCCTCGATCCGGAGGCTGCGGACGAGGGCGCGGGTTCTCCGCGCTCCGGGCGAGCACTGTTCTTCCAGGTGCTCCAACGCGGCCGGGACTGCTGGAACGCCGCCCTCTACTGCGGTAGCTGCGCGGTGTTCCGGCGCAGCGCGCTGGCCACCATCGGCGGCTTCCCCCCGGACCGCCCGGGTGCCGATCTGGAAACCTCGCTCGCCGTCCACAAGGCCGGCCTGCGCTCGGTCTACATCGCCCAGCCCCTGGCCTTTGGCGTGGCACCGACCAGCGTTCGCAGCAGCCAGCCGGCACAGCGCCGGCGCGATCGCGGCGCGCGGCAAGTGCTGATCCGGGAAGCCTTGTTCCTGCGCGGCCGGCTGAGCGCAGCGCAGCGCCTCGCCTATCTGGCGGCAACGCTCGGCAGCCTGAGCGGCTGGCTGCAAGTGCTGTGCTATCTGGCACCGGTGTGGTTGCTGCTCTCCGGCACGCTGCCGCTGTCCGCGAACCTGGCGCTGTTCGCCGCGCTGTTCCTGCCTTACCAACTGCTGCGACTGCTGGCCGATGAGGAAATCAGCCGTGGCCACGGTCGTCGCCGGCTGCTCGCAGCGCTGGACCTGCGCCCCTTCATGGCCCTGGTCCGGCGCGAGCGCAGGCCTGCGTGGACGCCGCCCGCTGCCGTCCTGCCGTCGACTGAGGACCTGCCGCTCGGCAGCGGCATTCGCCGGCTGTGGCCGCTGATGCTGGTCGCAGCGCTGAACCTGGCAGCGATCGTGATCGGGGCCAGTGCCTGGCAGTTCGGCCTGGCCGGCAGCTTGCCGGCTGGCGGTCTGCTCGCGGCGATCCTCTGGGCCAGCCTGAACATCGGCATCGCCGGGCTGGCGATGCAGCCGTCAATCCGGCACCCGGAGGAACAACGCCAGGCGCGCCGCTTCGCGATCCCGATGCCGGCCCGCATCACCGTCGACGGCAGCGAAATCATCATGACCGTCGACAATATTTCCTCGACCGGTGCCCGCCTGTACGGCGACTTCCCGAACCGGCTCAAGCCCGGCGACCGGATCAGCGGCGAGCTGTACCTGCCCGGCGATGTGCTGCCGTTCGACAGCCGGATCGCCGCCCTGCTGAAACCGGCCAAGGCCAGCGAAGATGGCCAGTACCACGCCGCGCTCGGCATCGCTTTCAGCTGGCCGGACCGACGCGCGGCCGACCGTCTCGATCTGTTCCTGTACGGCTCGGATCTGCACTGGCAATTCCAGCGTTCGGACCGCTACGGCCACACCACCCGCGAACGGATCGCCGCGCTGTTCGGCCGCTCGCCGGTCGATCCACTGGCCGGCAAGCACTGGGCCGCGATCCGCTACGACATCGACGGCGAGCCCGGCCATGGCCTGATTTCGGTGGCTTCGTCGCCGGGGCCGCGCGTGGTGGTCACCGGCCGTCGGCTAGCGCTGTCGGAGCCGCTGCAGGCCAGCAAGTTCTCCCGCCGCCAGCCGCAGGGTCTGCGGATCACGCCGCGCCGCGAACTGGCCCAGCTATCGACGCCGACCGCCATGCTCTACCTGACCGAGGTCAAGGCCGCGCCGGTGCTGGAATCGATGCGCAGCTCGACGTCGATGCGCTACCTGCAGCAGATCGGCGCAGCCCCGTCATGAACGGGATCGCGCCGCTCCGGCTGGCAAGCCTGCTGACGATGGCCCTGAGCGGCCCTTGGTCGAGCCTGCCCGCCCTGAGCGATGCGATCCGTCTCGACGGCACCGAGGCCGACACGGCGATCGAGATCGGCCCGGCCGATGACGGCGACGCCGATCCGCTACATCTGGATGCGCTTTTCGATCAGCGCCGCTCACTCCTGTCACTCAGCCACCTGCCGCATCGCCTGAGCTTGGGTGCCGGTGCCCAGGTGCAGGGAACCGGCAACCCCGACCGCTTCCTGGTGCGCGAACGCCACGGCCGCAGCCTCGCCGACCGTCCGGCCTATGCCTTGGTCGGCTTCGCCGGTTATCGCTCCAATCACGGCTGGGCGGTGGGGCCGGAGGCCTGGGTCAATGCCGATCCCCACTACCGGATCCGTGGCCTCGGTGTCGCCGTCCGCAACCTGCGCGCCGGCCCGCTGCGCGTCGATCTTCGCCTCGGTGCCACCCGCGAGCTGAACCTGGGCCGCGCGATCAATGGCGGCGTCGAATTCCGCTGGTACAAGCCCTGAGTCGACTGCCGTCCTGAGGCGAATGCCGCTAGGCTGCGCCGATGAACGACGCTTCCCGCAGCCCCCCGGCGCGCACCACCTATTCCGTTTCCGAACTGGCCGACATCCTGCGCGGCCTGCTCGAAGACAGCCTGCCGAGCGTCTGGGTGAGCGGCGAAATCTCGAATTTTTCGCGCCCGGCCTCGGGCCACTGGTATTTCACCTTGAAGGACGACCGCGCCCAGTTGCGCTGCGCGATGTTCAAGAACAGCAACTATTACGTGCGCCCCCAGCCGAAAGACGGCGATGCGGTGCTGGTGCGCGCCAAGGTCGGCATCTATCCGGCGCGCGGCGAGCTGCAGATGATCGTCGAGCACCTTGAAGCGGCTGGCACCGGTGCGCTGCTGCGAGCTTTCGAGCAGTTGAAAGCCAAGCTCGCCGCCGAAGGCCTGTTCGATGCCGCGCTGAAGCGGCCGCTGCCGAAGTTGCCGCGCCGCATCGGCGTGATCACCTCGGGCACCGGCGCGGCGCTGCAGGACATCATCAACGCGCTGCGGCGTCGCTGGCCGCTGGCCGAAGTCGCGCTTTATCCAGTGCCGGTGCAGGGCAAGGAAGCGCCACCGGCGATCGTCCGGGCGCTGCGCGAACTGCCGCTGCGGGCACCGGTCGACGTCATCCTGCTCGCCCGTGGCGGCGGTTCGCTGGAAGACCTGTGGGCGTTCAACGATGAAGCGGTGGCGCGGGCAATTCGCGCCTGCACGGTGCCGGTGGTGTCCGGCGTCGGCCACGAGATCGATTTCACCATCGCCGATTTCGCCGCCGATCTCCGCGCCGCCACCCCCACCGCCGCTGCCGAACTGGCAACGCCCGATATCGCCGAGCGTTATGCGCGCGTCGATACGCTCGATATCGGCTTGATCGGCCTGATCAAGCGGCGGCTGCAACAGTCGCGCGAGCGCCTGGCCCAGTTGTCCGAGCGACTGCAAACCCTGCACCCAGGCCGTCGCCTGCAGGAGCGTGCGCAGCGGCTCGATGAACTCGACGAACGCCTGCGCCACGCGATGAGCGCCCGGCTCGGCACCGCCGGCGAGCGTCTGCGGCGCAGTCATCAGCGCTTCGAAACGGCGGCACCGCTGGCCAGGATCGTCCTGCGTCAGGGCCAGTTGCGCCTGCTCGCCGATCGCCTGAGCCGCGCCGGCAGCAATGTCCTCGGCGAGCGCCGCGCCCGGCTGCGCCAGGCAGCAGCGCTGCTGCACAGCCTCAATCCGTCGGCGGTGCTGGACCGGGGTTATGCGCTGGCCACCGGTGCCGATGGCCGCATCCTGCGCGATGGCAGCGAAGTGGCCGCCGGCGAACGGGTGTCGGTGCGGCTGGCCCGCGGCGGCTTCGCGGCCGAGGTCGTCGAGACGCCGAAAAAAGCCTAGCCGGCCGCCTTCAACTGCAGCAGCAACTGCACCAACGGCGCGATGCCGCGGGCTTCCATCTTTTGCATGATGTGGGCGCGGTGCAGTTCGACGGTGCGCTCGCTCAAGCTCAGGTCGATGGCGATCACTTTGTTGGCATCACCGGCAACCAGCCGCTCGGCGATCTCGCGTTCGCGCGGCGTCAGGCTGTCGTAGCGGGCGCGGATCTGTTCGAGCGCGCCCAGCTGTTCGCGCAGCCTGAGGTCCTGATCGAGCGCCTTCTGGACCCGGCGGATCAGATCGTCGTCCTTGAACGGCTTCTGCAGGAAATCGACGGCACCGGCGCGCATCGCTTCGACCGCCATCGGCACATCGCCGTGGCCGGTGATGAAGATCAGCGGGATGCCCCAGCCGCGCCGGTTCAACTCCTGCTGCAGCTCCATGCCGCTCATTCTCGGCATCCGGATGTCGAGCACCAGGCAGCCCGGCTGGCCCGGCTGATAGGCGTCGAGAAAGGCCCGCGCGTCGGGATAGCCGCGCGAGCGCAGGCCGACCGAACGCAGCAGCAGGCCGATGCTGTCGCGCACCGGCTCCTCGTCGTCGACGATGAATACGGTGCCGGTTTCCGCCTTCATTTCAGCCATCGACAGCCCCTCGTTCGGCCTGTTCGTCAGCCATCGCCACCGGCAGGCGGATGACGAATTCCGCGCCAGCACCTTGCTCGCCACGACGGTAGCGCAGCTCGCCGCCATGAGCGCTCATGATCGACTGGCAGATCGACAGCCCCAGCCCCATGCCCTGCGCCTTGGTGGTGTAGAACGGCTCGAACAGCCGCTCCTCGACTTCCGATGGCACGCCCGGCCCGCTGTCGCGGACCCGGATCTCGACCCAGCCGCTGCCGGCCCGCAGCGCCCGCACTTCGACCGCCTCACCGCTGGCCTGCTCGGCCATCGCTTCGAGGCCGTTGCGGATCAGATTGAGCAGCACTTGCTGGATCTGCACGGCGTCACCGCAGACCGCCGGCAAAGCCTCCTCGACCTCGAGCTGCAGCCGCCAGCCACGGGCGCGCAATTCGAACTCGACCAGCCGCGCGACTTCGCTGATCAGGACACCGACTTCGAGCCGCTCGCGCACCGCGTCCCGGCGCCGGCTCAAGGACCGCAGGCCGCGAATCACCTGGCCGGCGCGCTCGGCCTGGGCGGCGATCTTGTCGAGGATCACCGCCAGCTCCTCGATGTCGACCGCGCCGGTCCCGGCGCGCAGGAAACGGCGGGCAGCGCTGGCGTAGTTGGCGATCGCGGTCAGCGGCTGGTTCACCTCGTGGGCGATGCCGCTGACCATCTCGCCGAGCGTGCCGATGCGGGCGACGTGCGCCAGCCGGGTGCGCAGATCTTCGGCCTCGCGGGTCGCCTCGTAGAGCGGCCGGCGGTCAACGATTTCGCAGATGGTCAGCAGTGGCGCGCCCTCAGCATCGAGCGCAACCCCGGCCTGCAACTGGGCCTGCAGGCGTTCGCCGTCGACCCGACGGTAGCGCAGCTCCAGGCTCAGCCGCTCGCCGCTGTCGACGATCGCCGCCAGTCCAGCGACTGCGGCGTCGCGGTCGTCATCGACCACCAGCTCGGCATGACGCCTGCCGCGCAGCGCTTCGGCGGCGTAGCCGAGCAGGTCTTCGCAGGAGATCGGTAGAGCGTCGGGTGGGGAAGGTGTGTGATTCGGGGTG
>JAUXYM010000064.1 GCA_030694365.1 Nevskia sp.
TTCACAAAAAGGAGCCACGGTAGCGGGGTTATCCCGCCTCACCTACTGGACCGACATCACGCGGAATCGTGGACCGACATGCGGCGGAATGCTGGACCGGCATGCCGCGGAATCGCGGACCGACATCGCGCGGAATACGCACCGGAGGGAGAGGGGAGACCAGAAAGGCTCTTGGCTGAGCTTCATTGCTAATCAAGAGATTGCTTAGTTAGCCCGGCCTATGTTGTTCTGGCTCCACAAGAAGAAGCTGTCTCGCGATTTTTCGAGTATTTATTCAAACTGCCCGCGTCGCTATTGCTTTTTACATCGCACTCGCGAGGGCTAACCAAGGATCGCCTTCGGTTGTATTACGACGACTTCGCGCGTATTTCATTTCGATGCCCGCGTCCCGCCGAGCAGGAACGAATCGCCGACTGCCTCTCCTCCATCGACGCACAGGTCGCTTCCGAGATTGCCCGACTCGCCGCCCTCAAAACCCACAAAGCCGGCCTGATGCAGCAGTTGTTTCCGTCTGCGGAAGCAGCGACGGCATGAGCGCGCTGATCCTCTACACCACCGAGGATGGCCGCAGCCAGATCCGGCTGCGGGCCGATCAGCAGACGGTCTGGCTCACCCAGCTAGAAATGGCGGAACTGTTCGATGCCACCAAGCAGAACATCTCCCTGCATCTGAAAAACCTGTTCGATGACGGGGAGTTGGACGAGCTTTCAGTTGTCAAGGAATCCTTGACAACTGCCGCCGACGGCAAGGGCTACCAGACCCGGCTGTACAACCTTGAGGCCATTCTCGCCGTCGGTTACCGCGTGCGCTCGCCCCGTGGCGTGCAGTTCCGGCGCTGGGCCTCGGTGATCCTGAGCGACTATCCGCCGCAAGCTGCTGGAAGACAGCCATATCGATACCGTCATCGGCCTGCCGGCCAACCTGTTCTATTCGACCGGCATTCCGGTTTGTATCCTGGTGCTGAAGAAGTGCAAGCAGCCTGACGATGTGTTGTTCATCAATGCTGCGGAGCACTTCGAGAAGGGCAAGCGGCAGAACCAGATTTCACAGGCGCATATCGACCAGATCATCGACACGTATCGGCAGCGGCCCAACGAGATTCCCCGTTATGCCCGCCGCGTGCGGATGGACGAAATCGTGAAGAACGATTTCAACTTGAATATTTCCCGTTACGTCAGCACGGCCGAGACCGAAACCGAAATTTCGCTCGACATGGTTCACGCTGATCTGGTGGCGATCGAGCAGCAGCTTGCGGTCGCCAAGAAGCGCCACAACGCATTTCTGGACGAACTCGGTCTCGCGCCGCTGCCTTGATGCGCTGCCCATGAAAAAGGCGATGCCAGCACTTGCCGGCATCGCCTTTCCAATAGCGAGAGACCTTACTCGCTGACCACCGGAATCCCGGCAATCTTGTTTTTCCAGATCTTCGGCCCGGTTTCATGCACCGAGGTGCCGGCCGAGTCGACGGCGACGGTGACCGGCATGTCCTTCACTTCGAACTCGTAGATCGCTTCCATGCCGAGGTCTTCGAAGGCCATGACTTTCGAGGACTTGATCGCTTTCGATACCAGATAGGCAGCGCCGCCGACGGCCATGAGATAGACGGCCTTGTTGTCCTTGATCGCATCGATGGCGATCTGGCCGCGCTCGCTCTTGCCGACCATGCCGAGCAGGCCAGTGGTTTCGAGCATCTGGCGGGTGAACTTGTCCATGCGGGTGGCGGTGGTCGGGCCGGCTGGGCCGACGATTTCGTCACGCACCGGATCTACGGGTCCGACGTAGTAGATGAAGCGATTGGTGAAATCGACCGGCAGCTTTTCGCCGCGGTTGAGCATGTCGATCATCCGCTTGTGGGCAGCGTCGCGGCCGGTCAGCAGCTTGCCGTTCAGCAGCACCACTTCGCCGGGCTGCCAGGTTGCGACTTCTTCGCGGGTGACGGTGTCGAGGTTGACGCGACGGGCACCGGCCGGCGAATAGGTCAGCTTCGGCCAGTCCTCAAGCGACGGCGGATCGAGCGCGACCGGGCCCGAGCCGTCGAGCACGAAATGGGCGTGACGGGTCGCCGCACAGTTCGGAATGATCGCTACGGGTAAGTTCGCGGCATGCGTCGGGTAGTCGAAGATCTTGACGTCGAGCACCGTGGTCAGCCCGCCCAAACCCTGCGCGCCGATGCCCAGCGCGTTGACCTTGTCGTACAGCTCGATGCGCAGTTCTTCGAGCTTGGACAGCGTTTCGCCAGCAGCTTTCCGCGCTTTGAGCTCCGGCATGTCGATCGCTTCCATCAGCGATTCCTTGGCCAGCAGCATCGCCTTTTCGGCGGTGCCGCCGATGCCGATGCCGAGCATGCCCGGCGGGCACCAGCCGGCGCCCATGGTCGGCACCGTTTTCAGCACCCAGTCGACGATCGAATCGGAGGGATTGAGCATCGCGAACTTCGATTTCGCTTCCGAGCCGCCGCCCTTGGCAGCGACCGTCACTTCGACTTCATGGCCTTGGACGATCGACACATTGACCACGGCCGGCGTGTTGTCCTTGGTATTGCGGCGCGAGAACGCCGGATCGGCGAGCACCGAGGCTCTGAGCTTGTTGTCCGGGTGGTTGTAGGCGCGGCGCACGCCTTCGTTGACCATGTCCTCGACGCCCATGGTCGCGTCCGGCCAGCTGATGTTCATACCTACTTTCAGGAAGACCGTGACGATGCCGGTGTCCTGGCAGATCGGCCGATGGCCTTCGGCGCAGAGGCGTGAATTGATCAGGATCTGGGCGATGGCGTCCTTCGCCGCCGGCGATTGCTCGCGCTCATAGGCGGCAGCCAGGTTCTTGATGTAGTCGACTGGGTGGTAGTACGAGATGTACTGCAGCGCGTCGGCGACGCTCTGGATCAGGTCGTCCTGCCGGATGGCGGTGGTGCTGGCGTGGCTCGGGGCGGTCATGGCTGGCGCGGGGCTGGGTCGGGGCTGCGATTTTAACCGTCTGCAGCGGGTGACGGATTGCTTCAGGTGCCGGTTCGCTTGCGGCGCGGCTTCGGCGCGGTCGGCTTCGGCGCGGCGCGGCTGGCGGGCAGGGGATCGTCGCTGGTCGCCATCGTCTGCGCGGCCTGGTTGATCCGGCGCAGCAGCGCGATGCAGCGCGACAGCTCGGCCTGTGAAACGTCTTGCAGCAGTTGCTCGCGCACCTCCATGACGATGGTCTGGATGTCGGCGCCGGCCGCCTTGGCGCGCGGCGTCAGATGAATATGGCGGGCGCGGCGGTCACCCGGGCAGGCCTTGCGTTCGATCCAGCCATCGGCGGCCAGACGATCGAGCAGACGCACAAGGGTCGGTGATTCGATTTCCAGATGCTTGGCGATTTCGGTCTGCGTCGGCGGACCGTCGGCGCGCATCAGATACAACAGCGGCATCCATTTCGCCTGCGACAATCCCAGGGGAGCCAGGCGGCGATCGATCACCGCACGCCAGTCGCGCGGCACGGTACGCAGCAGTTGCACGAATTCCTGAATGTCGTCCATGAGCCGCAGTGTAGTCGATAGTTAGCAAGCTAGCATCTAGCCGGCTAGCCAAGTATGCTGCGGGCACTGGAGCGGACGCCGCGCTGTCAACGGTGTTCGACGCCCTCGATTTTCCGGAGCTGTCATGCACAAGTCTTTCCCCCTGAATTCGGCCGCCACGCTGCTGGTACTTCTGAGCGCCGCCTGCTCGGGGTCCAAGGTGCCACCACCACCGCCAGCGCCACAGGTCGTCGTGCAGGCAATCACGCCGCGCGCGATCGACGTCACCGCCGATTACGTGGCCCAGACCGAAGCGCTCAACGAGGTCGAGATTCGCCCGAGAGTCGGGGGCTTGCTGGAAACCCAGGCGGTCGATGAAGGCTCGAAGGTGAAGAAGGGCCAACTGCTGTTCGTCATCGATGCCCAGCCGTATGCCGTCGCTGTTTTGCAGGCCAAGGCGGCGCTGGCGCTGGCCCAGGCAGCGCTCGATCAGTCCGATCGCGATCTCGCCCGCGTGCGGCCGCTGTCGACCATCGACGCGGTCAGCCAGCAGGAACTCGATGCCTCGATCGCCCGCCATGATTCGGCGCGGGCGCAGGTCGAAGCCGCGCAGGCGTCGTTGCAGACGGCCACGCTGAACCTGGGTTACACCCGCGTGACTTCGCCGATCGACGGTGTCATCGGTCGTGCGCAGTTGAAGGTCGGTGGTCTGGTCACTGCGTACTCGACCCTGCTGACCACGGTCTACTCCATCGATCCGATGTACGTGAATTTCGCGATCAGCGAAGCGCGGGTGCTGGAAATCCAGCGCGAACTCGGCGGCGCGCTGAACCAGAGTGCGAAGTCGACGCGGACCTTCCGCGTGCTGCTGGTCGACAACTCCGAATATCCGTATCCCGGCAAGATGAATTTCATCGATGCGGCGGTCGACAACAGCACCGGCACCTTGAAGGTGCGGCTCGAAGTGCCGAATCCGGATCAACTGCTGCGCGCCAACCAGTTCGCCCGGGTCCGGGTCACCACCCAGCATCTGAAGGATGCGCTGGTGGTGCCACAGCGGGCGTTGCAGGAGTTCCAGGGCAAGAACTTCCTGTGGGTGATCGATGGCGAGATGAAGGCCAGCCAGCGCGATGTCGTGCTCGGGCCGAGAGTCGAGCAGGAGCTGATCATTCACGACGGCCTCAAGCCCGGTGACACGGTGGTCATCGAAGGCATGCAGAAACTGAAGCAGGGGCTCACCGTCGCGATCAAGCCGCCGGCTGCAGCCGAATCGCCGATCGCTGCAGCGCCGCCGGCCAGCGATGCCAAACCTGGCAACGCCGAAGCCAAGCCGGCCGCCGCGCCATGATCAATTTCTTCATCGACCGGCCGATCTTCGCGACGGTCATCGCGATTCTGATCACCTTGGCCGGCGGCGTGGCGATGACTGCCCTGCCGATCGCCCGCTATCCGCAGATCACGCCGCCGACCGTGGTCGTCACCGCGACTTTCCCGGGTGCCGATGCGGCAACCGTAGAGCAGTCCGTGGCCGCGCCGATCGAGGCCCAGGTCAACGGCGTGCCGAACATGATCTACATGTCCTCGAAGGCGTCGAACGACGGCGTCTACACGCTGACGGTCAGCTTCGAGATCGGCACCGATCAGGACATTGCCGCGGTCAATGTGCAGAACCAGGTCGCGATCGCCCAGCGCTCGCTGCCGCAGGAAGTGATCCGCCAGGGCGTGACGGTACAGAAGCGCCAGCCGCAGCCGCTGCTGTTCATCAGCTTGCGCGCCAGCGATCCGCGCTACGACTATTTGTGGTTATCGAACTACGCCACCTTGCAGATCTACGACGCGCTGGCGCGCATTCCGGGTGTCGGCACGGTGACCGTGTTCGGGGCCCGCGACTACGGCATGCGGATCTGGATGGACCCGCAGAAGATGGCGCGCTTCGGCGTCACCACGCAGGATATTTCCCGCGTGCTGAACGAGCAGAACGTGGTCGCGCCGGCTGGCACCATCGGCGCGGAGCCGGCGCCGAAAGGCCAGGAGTTGCAGTACCCGGTCACCGTCAAGGGCCGTCTCAGCAGCGTCGAGGAATACGAGAACATCATCCTGCGCGCCCGTACCGAGGGCCTGCTGGTGCGGCTCAAGGACGTCGCCCGCATCGAACTGGCGGCCACCGATTACGCCCGCTCCAGCCGCCTCGACGGTCAGCCCGCTGCGAACATCGGCATCTACCAGTTGCCCAACGCCAACGCGCTGGATGTCGCCCATCAGGTCCGCACGGTGATGGAAGGCCTGGCGAAAACCTTTCCGCCCGGCATCAATTACTCGATCCCGTTCGACACCACCTTGTTCGTGTCGGAATCGCTGCACGAAGTGGTGCTGACGCTGGCCATCGCGGCGGCGCTGGTGCTGCTGGTGGTGTTCATCTTCCTGGAAAGCTGGCGCGCCACCCTGATTCCGATGCTGGCGGTGCCGGTATCGCTGATCGGCACCTTCATCGCCTTCGCGATTCTCGGCTTTTCGATCAACACGCTGACCCTGCTGGCGATGGTGCTGGCGATCGGCCTGGTCGTCGATGACGCGATCGTGGTCGTTGAAGCGGTCACCGAAAAGATGGACCACCACGGCATGAACGCCCGCGATGCCACGCGGGCGGCGATGAAGGATGTCGCCGGGCCGGTGGTCGCGATCGCGCTGGTGCTGACCGCGGTGTTCGTGCCGGTGGCCTTCCTCGGCGGCCTGACCGGACTGTTCTACCGGCAGTTCGCGCTGACCCTGTCGATCTCGGTGCTGATCTCGGCGTTCGTCGCGCTGAGCTTCATTCCGGCGCTCTGCGCGCTGCTGCTGAAGCCGACGGCTGAATCGCGCTGGTCCGGTGTCGCCGGCCGCTTTTTTGGCGCCTTCAATCGCGGCTTCGGACGTTTTGCCGACCGCTACGGCCGCATCGTGCAGCGCTCGCTGGTTCACCGCGCGCTGCCGATTGCGGCATTTGTGCTGCTGGTAGCCGGCGCTGTGGTGCTGGTCGAACAGCGGCCAGCCGGCTTCCTGCCGGACGAGGATCAGGGCTATCTGCTGATCAATGCCCAGCTGCCACTCGGCGCTTCCTTGCAGCGCACCGAAGCGGTGATGGAGCAGCTCCGCAAGATCGTCGACGAGAAATTTCCCGAGATCGAAAGCTTCATCGCCATCAACGGTTTCAGCATCATCACCCGGGTCAATTCGCCGTACAGCTCGACCGGCTTCCTGGTGCTGAAGCCCTGGGCCGAGCGCGGCGGTGCCAACTCCGATGCCTTCTCGATCGTCCGTCGGTTGAATCAGGAACTGGCCGCCTTGAGCGGCGCCAACTTCCTGGTCCTGAACCCGCCATCGATTCCAGGCATCAGCGCCACCGGTGGTTTCGAGTTCCTGCTCGAAGATCGGCGCGGCGGCGACGTCGGCGAGCTCGCCCAGGTGGCGAACGAGCTGATCGCCGCAGCCAACAAGCGCCCGGAACTGAGCCGGGTATTCACCCTGTTCACCGCCAAGGTGCCGCAGATCGAATACCGCATCGATCGCGATCGGGTGAAGACGCTCGGCGTACCGATTTCCGATGTCTTCGGCTCGCTGCAGGCCTTCCTCGGCGGCGCCTATATCAACGACTTCAACCTGTATGGCCGAACCTTCCGGGTGACCACCCAGGCCGAGGCCGGCGCCCGCAGTTCGCCCGATTCGGTCAACAACCTGTATGCCCGTTCGGAAGCCGGCGAAATGGTGCCGTTGTCGACCCTGCTCAGCATCATCCACCGGCAAGGTCCGGAGTCGATCGACCGCTACAACGTCTATCGCTCGATCAGCATCACCGGCAATCCGTCTGCGGGATACTCCTCGGGCGACGCGGTCAAGGCGATGGAAGCACTGGCGGCCGAGGTGCTACCGGAGGGCTACAGCTTCGAGTGGACCGGCCAGACCTACCAGGAAAAGAAATCCGGTGGCCAGGTGCCGCTGATCTTCGCGATGGCGATGCTGTTCGTGTTCCTCGTGCTCGCCGCCCTCTATGAAAGCTGGGCGGTGCCGTTCGCGGTGCTGCTGAGCATTCCGTTCGCGGTGTTCGGTGCCTTCGGTGGCCTGGCCTTGCGGGGCATGGCCAATGACATCTATGCGCAGGTCGGCGTGATCATGCTGATCGGCCTGGCGGCCAAGAACGCGATCCTGATCGTCGAGTTCGCCAAGCTGGCCCGCGAGCGCGGTGCCAGCCTGGTCGATGCCGCCATGGAAGGTGCGCGCCTGCGTCTGCGGCCGATCCTGATGACCTCGTTCGCGTTCATCCTTGGTGCCGTGCCGCTGGCCATCGCCAGTGGTGCCGGTGCTGCCGCGCGCTCGGTGCTCGGCACCGCCGTGGTGTTCGGCATGACGGCGGCGACCATGATCGGCATCTTCCTGATCCCGCTGCTGTACGTGCTGGTGCAGGGCGCGGCTGATCGTCTGCGACCGAAGAAGGCACCTGTCGCAGCATCGGTCGTGCCGATTCATGGAGACGCGCCATGAGCGCGAGCAAAGGCAATGTGTTGTTGGCGACGGCGCTGCTGGTTGCCTTGAGCGGCTGCGCGCTGGGCCCGGATTACCAGCGGCCCGAGCTGACGCTGCCGACCCGTTTCCGTGGCGATGCGCCGCCGGCCCTCGATCCGGCTACCGATACCGCGCTGGCCGAAAGCGACTGGGCGGCGGTCTACACCGATCCGGCGCTGCGCACGCTGATCCAGCAGGCGCTGGCCGGCAACCTCGATGTGCGTATCGCTGCGGCGCGCATCGAGCAGGCGCGTGCCACCGCTGGCGCCACCGGCCTGGTGCTGTTGCCGCAAGTCAGCCTGAGTGCTGATCGCACGCGCAACAAGCAGTCGGAGCTGGCTGTTGGCGCGCCCAACGTTCCGCGCGATCTGACCACCAATCGGGTGTCGCTGACCGCGACCTGGGAAATCGATCTCTGGGGCCGTCTGCGCCGGTCGACCGAAGCCGTGCGCGCCGAACTGCTCGGCGCGGGGTATGCGCGCCGAGGTGTCGTCGTCGGCCTGATCGGCGATGTCGCCAGCGCTTACTACAGCTTGCAGGCGCTCGACGAGCAACTGGCGATCACCCGCCGGACGATCGCCACGCGCGAAAAATTCGTCGAGTTGACCCAGGCCCGCCACGAACGCGGCGTGATCAGCGGCCTCGATGTCGCGACCGCCGAAGCGCAAGCGGCGGCGGCGCGCGCCAATCTTCCGGAACTGCAGCGCCAGGTCGCGCTGGTCGAGGATCAGTTGAGCCTGTTGCTCGGCGGCTATCCGGCGGCGATTGCCCGCGGTGACGAGGTCCACGAACTCGGCCCCGAACCACCGGCTGGCTTGTCATCGAGCCTGCTCGAACGGCGGCCCGATCTACTGCTCGCCGAAAGCCGGCTGAAAGCGGTGAACGCGCGAGTCGGTGTCGCCAAAGCGGCGCTGTTTCCCCGGCTGGCCTTGACTGGCACCTTCGGCACCGCCAGCCAGTCGCTAGGCGATCTGTTCACCCAGCCGTCAAATGCGTTCTCGTTCGGCGGCAACCTGCTGCAGCCGCTGCTCGACGTCGAGCGCAATCTCTATCAAGTCGATCTCGCCGATGCCCGCAAACGCGAAGCGATCCTGAGCTACGAGCAGGCGGTGAAGGGGGCCTTCCGGGAAGTCGCCGATGCCCTGGCCGAGCGCAGCCAGTACGAAGCCTTCGAGCACCAACAGGAGGCTCGGGTGTCGGCGCTCAGGCGCGCCGACGGCATCGCGCTGGCGCGCTACCGGATCGGCTTTTCGTCGTACTTCGACGTCATCAACGCCGAACGCGATCTGTTCGATTCGGAACTGGCGCTGACCGCCGCCCGCCGCAATACGCGGCTGGCGGCGGTGCGCCTGTACCGAGCCCTGGGTGGCGGTTGGGCGGCCGCTCCCGAGGAGCCGAAAGCTGAGTGATGCCCAGCTTTCGCGCCGCTTACTTCTCGACGAACGCCCGCTCGAACACGTAGTCGCCCGGCTGGCCGATGCCGGGTGAGACGACGAAGCCGCGCTTGTCGAGCATCGCCCGGGTATCGGCGAGCATCGACGGGCTGCCGCAGATCATGCCGCGATCGGTTGCCGGGTTCAGCGGCGGCAGGCCGATGTCCTCGAACAGCTTGCCGCTGTCGATCAGATCGGTCAGGCGGCCGCGGTTCTTGTAAGGCTCGCGGGTCACGGTCGGGTAGTAGATGAGCTTGTCGCGCACCAGTTCGCCGATGAATTCGTCGTTCGGCAAGTCCTTGGTCAGGTAGTCCTGATAGGCCAGTTCGCTGACCAGGCGCACGCCGTGGATCAGCACCACCTTGTCGAAGGCATCAAAGGTCGATGGGTCGCGGATGATGCTCATGAATGGTGCCAGGCCGGTGCCGGTGCCGAACAGGTACAGGTGCTTGCCGGGCTTCAGGTCATGAATGATCAGGGTGCCGACCGGCTTGTCGCTGACCAGGATCGGATCGCCGACCTTCAGATGCTGCAGCCGCGAAGTCAGCGGGCCGTCCTCGACCTTGATCGAGAAGAACTCCAAGTGGTCCTGATAGTTGGCGCTGGCAATCGAATAGGCGCGCATCAGCGGCTTGCCATCGACGCGCAGGCCGATCATCACGAAATGGCCGTTCTCGAAGCGCAGGCCGGAGGTCCGCGTCGTCCGGAAGCTGAACAGGCTTTCGTTCCAGTGGTGAACGGAAGTGACGGTTTCAGTGAGGTGCTTGGCCATGTGTCTCGTGGGCTGCCGCTGCAAAAGGGGGGGAGGGTCTGTTGACCCTAGTTTAATCGTTCGAGACGGATCGGCAGGCGATCCTTTGGAACTAAGGTAAAACCGGCAGCCACAAAAAACGCCGCATCAGCGGCGTTCGTTGATCGCGACCCGTCCCGAAGAACGGTGGCGCTCCTACCCGGATTCGAACCGGGGTTAAAGCCGTGAGAGGGCTCCGTCCTAGGCCTCTAGACGATAGGAGCGTGGTCAGCGCGGGCGGATTATAGGGGTAGTGCAACGATACGGCCAGCCTCGCGTTGAAGCCGGCTGTGAAGCCTGGAACCCCAGCAATATGCGGGCTTGCCGCATCCTCGCGTAAACTTCGCGCACCCGCCCGTCCCCGCCCGTGATTTCCAAGGTCGAAGAGACGCAGAGCCAGGGCCATTCGAACAAGCAGAGATCAGCCATCACCGAGCCGAACCGCATCCCGCGCGAGCAGCACCCGATTTCGCGCGCCAATATTTCCCAAGGTGCCCTCAAGGTGCTCTACGGCTTGAAGGACGCCGGCTACGAGGCCTATATGGTCGGCGGTGGCGTTCGCGACCTGCTGGCGGGCATCGAGCCGAAGGACTTCGATATCGCGACCAGCGCGCATCCGGACCAGATCAAGCGGGTGTTCCGCAGCTGCCGCCTGATCGGCCGCCGCTTCATGATCGCCCACGTCCGCGCTGGCGAGGAAATCCTTGAAGTGACGACCTTCCGGGGCCCGATCACCGATAGCCACGATCGTGACGAGACCGGTCGCATCCTGTCCGACAACGTCTACGGCACGCTGGAGGAAGATGCGTTCCGGCGCGATTTCACCATCAATGCGCTGTACTACGACATCCGCGATTTCTCGATCGTCGATTTCTGCGGTGGTGTCGAAGACCTCAACGCCCGCCAGCTGCGCCTGATCGGCGATCCCGAGCTGCGCTATCGCGAAGACCCGGTGCGCATGCTTCGCGCGATCCGCATCGTCAACAAGCTGGGCTTCGACATCGCGCCGGAATCGGCCGAGCCGATCGCCCGCCTGGCGTCGCTGCTGCGCGAGATTCCGCCAGCCCGGCTGTTCGACGAAATCCTCAAGCTGTTCCTGAACAAGGATGCGCTGGCGAACTTCGATGGCCTGCGCAAGCACGGCCTGTTCGCCGAACTGTTCCCGGGCACCGAGCGGGCGATCAGCGCCGCCAAGCGCGATCTCGAACTGCTGCGCATCGCCATGTCCAGCACTGCCGATCGCATCAAGCGCGACCTGCCGGTAACGCCGGCCTTTCTGTATGCCGCGCTGCTGTGGCCGCAGTACGCGGATCGCGCTTATGAACTCGAAGTGGAGCGCGGTCACGATCCGCAGACTGCGCAGACCCAGGCCGCTGACGAAGTGCTGGCCAAGCAGCAGCATCGCATCGCGATTCCGAAGCGCTTCTCGCTGCCGATGCGCGAAATCTGGGCGGTGCAGCCGCGCTTCGAGGATCTGCGTCCGGGCCGCGCCAAGCGCCTGCTGAGCCATCCGCGCTTCCGCGCCGCCTACGATTTCCTGCTGCTGCGCGCCCAGGCCGGCGAGCCCGGTTGTGCTGCGCTGGCGGATTGGTGGACCAAGGCGCAGATCGGCGTGACCCTGCCGGTGCCGATCGACAGCGAGGCTTCGGATGACGGCATCGAAGCCGAGGCCGCTGGTGAGCCCGCCGGCGAGGGTGCCGCCAAGAAGCGCCGCCGTCGCGGTGGCCGCAATCGTCGCAAGGGCTGAAGCTTCCCGGAAGAGTCGGCCGATGCGCGTCTATCTCGGCCTCGGCGCCAATCTCGGCACGCCAGCCGTGCAGGTCGAGCGGGCCTTGTCGCTGATCGCGGTACTGCCGGATACGACCCTGGTCGCGCGCTCGCCGCTGTATCGCAGCGATCCGGTCGGGCCGGCGGGTCAGCCCGACTACTGCAATGCCGCCTGCATGATCGACACCAGCCTCGAACCGCTGGCGCTGCTCGACGCCGTGCAGGCGATCGAAGTCGACGCCGGCCGCATTCGTGATGGCATCCGCTGGGCCGCGCGCCTGCTTGATATCGATCTGCTGCATATCGAAGGCCTGAGCCTGTCGACGCCGCGCCTGCGCCTGCCGCATGCGCATCTGCAGGAGCGCAACTGGGTGCTGGTGCCGCTCGCCGATTTCGCGCCGACCTTGGACATTCCCGGCCTCGGCGTCGTCTCCGAACTCGCTGAGGCGATCGGCCGGGCAGGGCTGCGGCCCTGGAGCTGACTGTTCGGCTGGGTGTTCAGCCGCGTGCGCTGAGTTTTCCGAATTTGCTGCGGTAGCGGGCCTGCTGGCTGGGATCGGGGGTCAACTGCAAAGCGATCTGCAGGATCTCGCCGGAATGCTCGGTATCACCGAAGCGCTGCAGTAGTTCCGCCGCCAGGAAGAAGAAGCGCGGGTCGGTCGGGCTCAGCAGAATGGCCTGCCGGGTCTCGCGGTAGGCGCGTAGTTCATCCCGTTCTTTCAGCGCGGTCAGGGCGAGCTGGAAATGGTAGTACGGGTTCTGTTCCAGATAAGCCTGCGCACGCTTGTGGAAGTAGGCGGCAAGCTGGGTATTGCCGAGCTGCGCATGGATGTCGGCCGCGGTGTTGTAGCTGGACACGCTGCGCGGTTCCAGCAACAGCGCCTGGGTGATCGCGATGCTCGCGGCGCGTAGCTGTCCATCCCGCAGATAGAGGCTGGACAGGTTGGCCCACAGGTAGCCGGCATCCGGCAGCAGTTCGAGCGAGCGCAACTGATAGCGCAGCGCTTCGCCATGCCGGCGCTGCAAGCGCAGTTCGACGGCGCGGTTGTTGTAGAACTGCGCCAGCGCTGCCTGATCGGTGAGGGTCCGCTGATCGTAGCGGGGGCTGTAGTCCTCGCCGCCGACATCGACGATCTGATATTGCGACGGCGTCAGCACGATCCGGGCATTGATGTGGCGATAAAGCAGCAAGGTCTGATCGTCGCCCAGCTCCCAGATCGGCGGAATATCGACTTCGTTGAACGTCGCCGGAATGCCCACTTCGCGAGCCAGTGCTACGAACAGCAAGGTGTAGCTCAGGCAGTTGGCGCGTCTTTGCAGGAAAGCCTGTTCGGCGCTCAAGGTGGCTTCGGCGTCGTAGCGCAGATGGCGGCCGTCCTCGGCGTGCAGCGCGGCGGCCAGCGCGCGGGTCTTGTCGCTGATGCTGGACTCTCTACGAGTAGCGTCCTGCGCGAAGCGGCGCATCTCGTCGCTGACCGCGAGCAGAGACGGCAGATCTTCGATGGCCGGCGGAGTGGTGCTTGCCGGCAATCGATCAGCACCGGCGAGTGCCCAGGCGGCATCATCAGTCGAGATTGATGGTTGTTCCGGCAGGCTGGCGCAGCCGGTCAGCGTTGCCGAAACGGCCACCAGCAGGATCGCACTTTGAATCCGCCCGAAATTCATTCGATCTCCTCCCGCCGGCGACACTGCGTTCGCCGGTTACGCAGGGCTAGGCTACTCCTTTGGAAGCTGCGTTCCGGCGCTTTCGCAGCGGCGATTCCAGCGCCGAGCATCCAGAAAATCGGCGAAAATCGCGTGATATATTTCGCCGCTTCGCCGCCGCGCCGATCGTTGGAAGCCCGCTCGCAATGACCGCTAAACCCGCCGCACCCAGCGCGCAAGTCCACATCTCCGAGTTGCGCCGCATGCGCGATGCTGGTGAACGGATTGCCTGTCTGACCTGCTATGACGCCAGCTTCGCGCTGATCGAGGATCGCGCTGGCGTCGACGTGATCCTGATCGGCGATTCGCTGGGCATGGTCATCCACGGCCGGAACTCGACGACGGCGGTGACCGTGGCCGACATCGCCTATCACTCGCGCACCGTCGCGCCGCATCTCAAGCGAGCGTTCCTGGTCGCCGATCTGCCGTTTCTGAGCTTCGCGACGCGCGAGCGGGCGCTCGATGCGTCGCAGCGGCTGATGCAGGAGGGCGGGGCGAAGATGGTCAAGCTCGAAGGCGGCCGCGAGCAGGCCGACATCGTCGAATACCTGTCGGTGCGCGGCGTGCCGGTCTGCGCCCATCTCGGCTTGCAGCCGCAGCTGATCCACAAGATGGGCGCTTTCAAGGTGCAGGGCCGGGACGAAGCGGCGGCCGAAGCAATGATGAACGACGCGCGGATTCTCGAAGAAGCCGGGGCCGACATGCTGCTGCTCGAATGCGTGCCGTCGCGTCTCGGCAAGAAGATCACCGACGCGGCCCAAGTGCCGGTGATCGGCATCGGCGCCGGGCCCGACGTATCGGGCCAGATCCTGGTGCTGCACGACATCCTGAACATCTCGCCGATGGTCACCCTCGGCCGCGCACCGCGCTTCGTGCAGAACTTCATGCAAGGCGGAGCCGATATCGAGACGGCGATTCGCGCCTATGTACAGGCGGTCAAGAGCGGTGCCTATCCAGCACCCGAGCATTGTTTCTGAGGTTCTTCGAAACATCGCCCATGTCGGCTACCGATCGGTCGAAGCTGGATGTCCCGGGGTTCGGTGGCCGGCAGCTGAAGGTCGGCCTGTGGCTGCTGTTCCTGCTGGTGGTCATCCGCTTGGGCTGGATGGCCGACGACGCCTACATCAGCCTGCGCACGGTGTGGAATTTCACCCATGGCTATGGGCTGACCTGGAACCCGGTCGAGCGGGTGCAAGCCTTCACCCATCCGCTGTGGCTATTCGTGCTCGCGGCTGCGCACACGCTCAGTGGCGAGATGTATCTGACCGTGCTGCTGGTCTCGATCTTCAGTACAGCGCTGGCGGTAGCGCTGGTGCTGGCGCGGCTGGCAACGCGCTTGCCGCAGGCGGTCGCGTTTGTTGTGCTGCTGCTGTGCTCGCAGGCGGTGCTCGATTACACGACCTCGGGGCTGGAGAATCCGCTGTCGTTGCTGCTAGCCGCGATTTTCTGCTGGCTGTGGTTTGCGCCCGCTGATCAGCCAAAGCCCTTGTTCCGGCTGTTCCTGGTCGGCTGCCTGCTGACGCTGAACCGGCTCGATCTGGTGTTGCTGGTGTTGCCGGCGCTGGCCTGGTTGCTGTGGCGGCAACGTTCTTGGCGCAGCCTGCTGATGGCCTCGTTGGCCTTGTTGCCGCTGCTGGCCTGGGAGGTGTTCTCGCTGATCTATTACGGCGTGCCGTTTCCGAACACCTACTACGCGAAGCTCAGCACCGGCATTCCGGCCGCCGAATACCGCTTGCAAGGGCTGTTGTATCTGGTCGATCTCGCGACCCACGATCCTGGAACGCTGCTGCTGGTGCTGCTCGGCATCGGCAGCGCGTTCGGCAGCGACACGGCGCGACGGCCGCTGGCTTGCGGCCTGCTGCTGTACCTGGCCTACGTGATATCGGCCGGCGGTGATTTCATGCAGGGACGTTTCCTGAGCGTGCCGGCGTTCATCGCGGCGATCCTGCTGACCGTCGATCGACGTGATGCGACGGGTCTGCCGTTCGGGTCGCAGGCGATGCTCGGCAGCGTCGCGCTGGTCGTGGTGCTGGCCGCAACCCGGCTGATCAATATCGAAGGGCCAGACCCGCTGATCCGCACTTCCGGTGTCGCCAATGAACGCCAGTACTACGCCGCGTCGACGGCACTATCGAATTACAGTCGCGATCGTCTGGTGCCGTACAACCATCCCTGGGGCGAGCTCGGCAGGTCGATGAGCCAGCGTCCACCAGAGCGAATCTTCGAAGCCGGCGTGATCGGTTTCATGGGTTATGCGGCGGGGCCGACCGTGCAGCTCGTCGATCATCACGCGCTGTCCGATGCCTTTCTGGCGCGCCTGCCCTGCCTGCGCCCCTGGCGTATCGGTCATTTCAAGCGCGCCTTTCCAGACGGTTATCTCGCCTCCTTGCGCAGCGGTGAGAACCGCATCGTCGATCCGGCGCTGCGGCCGCTGTATGACGACGTCCGTCTGGTCACCCGTGGCGAACTATTCAGCGCCGAGCGCTGGGCGGCGATCGGCCGGCTGAACCGTTACCGGGTCGCTGACGTCGCGCCACCGCCGCCCTGATTCCCTTTTCCGCAGCCCGCTGCGACTTCCATCCTGGTCGACTGATGAACACCCTGCACCTCGCGTCCGAGCTTCGCGCCCAGATTTCGCAATGGCGCGCTGCGGGTGAGCGCATCGCCCTGGTGCCGACGATGGGCAATCTGCACGCGGGACATCTGGCGCTGGTCCGGCACGCGCGCAGCCTGGGTGATCGCGTGGTGGTCACCGTGTTCGTCAATCCGTTGCAGTTCGGCCCGAACGAGGATTTCGGCCGCTATCCGCGCAGCTTGCCGGAAGACCTGCGACAGCTCGAAGCGCAGGGCGTTGATCTGGTCTACGCGCCGCCGGTCGACGAGGTCTATGCCAACGGTTTTCCACCGGCGACGACGATCACCGTGTCGCCGTTGTCCGCTGAGCTTGAAGGCGCGTTCCGGCCGGGTTTCTTCACCGGCGTGGCGACCGTGGTCGCGATCCTGTTCAACAGCGTGCAGCCCGACGTCGCGGTGTTCGGCGACAAGGACTGGCAGCAACTGCAGATCGTCAAGCGGATGGTTGCCGACTTGCGGATGCCGGTGGACGTCGTCGGCTATCCAACCGAGCGCGCCGAAGACGGCTTGGCGCTGTCCTCGCGCAACCAGTATCTGACCGCTGCGGAGCGCGAGCAGGCACCGCAGATTCATGCGGTCTTGCAGGCAGTGGCGGCCGGTCTCAAGGCCGGACGTAGTGACTACGCGGCCCTCTGCACGGAGCAGATGCAGGCACTCGAAGCGGCAGGCTTTCGTCCGCAATACCTCGAAGTCCGGACACCTGCGCTGGCGCAGCCGGCAGCCGGCGATGAGGACTTCGTGGTGCTGATTGCCGCCGTGCTCGGCACCACGCGGCTGATCGACAATCTGCGGCTTGATCGGCGCTGATTGCACCAAACTGACGCACCAACAGGGGTGCTGGCCGCTGCGGTAATCCCGTTTGTCGGCCGGTTCCTCGGCCCGGGTTATTTCCTTAGGTCGGATAGTTGGCGGCAAGCCTGAACCTCGTTACACTTTCGCGACTTGTTGCAGTGAGCATTCCTGCATCAATGGGCGTATGTCTTTTTGGGCCGCCCTCGGTCGTTGAACATCTTGATTCCGGGTGCATGTCTTTTTGGGCCACCCGCGTCAAACAACCATCCAGGAATGAAGCTCATGCAACTGACGATGCTCAAGTGCAAATTGCACCGCGCGCGCGTGACCCACGCTGAACTCGACTACGAAGGCTCCTGCGCGATCGACGGCCGTCTGCTCGATCTCGCCGGCATCCACGAGTACGAGCAGATCCAGATCTACAACGTCGGCAACGGCGAACGCTTCACCACTTATGCGATCCGCGCAGAAAACGGCAGCGGCATCATCTCGGTCAATGGCGCGGCTGCGCACAAGGCGCGGGTGGGTGATCGCGTGATCATCTGTGCCTATGCCGAAGTCGAAGCCAACGTCGCCAAGCTGCACAAGCCGAAGCTGGTCTACTGCGACGAAGCCAACCGCGTCACCCGTACCGCGAACACCATTCCGGTGCAGGCTGCCTGAAGCAGCATCTGCTGCGCGCCAATGAATCCGGCGCCGAATCAGACTTTTAGAGGCCCAAGCTTTAGTAAGCTTGGGCCTCTTTTTCGTTTGGACCCGTCTCGATCCCGATGTCTGCATTGACGGAAAGCGCCGCCTGGCGCGCACTGACTCACTTGGCTGCAGCCGATTCGGCGACGATGCTGAGCCAGCGGTTTCAGGACGATCCCGCACGCGCGGAACGCTATTCGGCCGAAGCCTGCGGGCTGTACCTCGATTACTCGAAACAGCGCCTCGGCGATGACAGCCTTGCGGCGCTGCTGGCGCTTGCCGAGCAGCAGCAGCTGCCGCGATGGATCGCCCGGATGGACGCCGGCGAGGCGATCAATGTCACTGAACAGCGCGCCGTTGGCCACATGGCCCTGCGTGGTCCGCGCGATGCCGGCCTGCAGATGGCTGGCGAGCCGGTAATGCCGCTGGTGCATGAGGTCCTTGACCGCATGGTTGCGTTTGCCGATGCGCTGCGCAGCGGTGCCTGGCGCGGCGCGACCGGTGAGCGGATCAGCGATGTCGTCAACATCGGCATCGGCGGTTCGGATTTCGGGCCGCGCATGGTCTGGGAAGCGCTGGCTGAAACCGATACCACGCCGCGCGCGCACTTCGTCGCCAATGTCGACGGTGCGCAGTTGTCGGATGTGCTGGCGCAACTGGATCCGGCGCGCACCCTGTTCGTGGTCACCTCGAAAACCTTCACCACCGAGGAAACGATGACCAATGCCGGCGCTGCCCGGCGCTGGCTGACCGCCGCGCTCGGCGACGCCGCCGTCTCCCGGCATTTCGTCGGTGTATCGACGGCGCGGGCGGCGACCGAAGCCTTCGGCATCGATCCGGACAACGTCTTCGAGTTCTGGGATTGGGTCGGCGGCCGCTACTCGCTGTGGTCGGCGGTCAGCCTCGCCAATATCGTCGCGCTGGGGCCTGAGCGTTTCCGCGAACTGCTGGCTGGCGCTCACGCGATGGACGAGCATTTCCGCCATGCGCCGCTGGCTGCGAACCTGCCCGTGTTGATGGCCTTGATCGCAGTCTGGAACAGCAATTTCCTGGGTGCGGTGAGCCAGGTCGTTGCGCCTTACGCGCAGCGCCTGAGCCATTTCGTCGGCTGGCTGCAGCAACTGGAGATGGAATCGAACGGCAAGGGAGTCGACCGCGACGGTCGGCCGGTCGATTACGCGACGACGCCGGTGCTGTGGGGCGATGTCGGCAGCAACGCCCAGCACGCGTTCTTCCAGATGCTGCATCAGGGGCCGGCGCTGAACCCGGTCGATTTCATCCTGCCGGTGGCCGCCACCAACGCGCTGCCGGAGCAGCAGCCGCTGCTGATCGCCAACTGTCTGGCTCAGAGCGCTGCGCTGATGCGCGGCAAGGATGCGGCCCAGGTGCGTGCCGAGCTCCAAGCGCAGGGCCTCAGTGGTCCAGCACTCGAAAAGGCGATTCCGCATCGGGTGTTCAGCGGCAACCGGCCGAGCAATACGCTGCTGCTGCCGAGGCTTGACGCTTTCCATCTTGGCGCGCTCTGTGCGCTGTATGAGCACCGCACTTTCGTGCTCGGCGTGCTCTGGAACATCAATGCTTTCGATCAATGGGGCGTGGAGCTGGGCAAGCAACTGGCGCAGCAGGTGGTCGCAGCGCAATCAGGTCGCGCGGCAACCGATGACGACGGACTGGATCCCTCGACCCGCCGTCTGCTGGAGCGCATCGATGGCCGCTGATCTGCGCCTGTCGCTCGTGTTTGTCATCGCAGCGATGCTCGGTGGCTGCACGCCCGCTGTTGTTCAACGCGTGCAGGATCACGGCTCCGGCGAGGAGCGCATCGAACTGAGCAAGACCGCGTTCTTCCCGAATGACGATCGCGCTGCTGCGGCCGCTGCGCTGGCGACGATGTTCTATACCGATGGCCTGACCTCGACCGGCCCGATCCAGGTCGCGCCTCTGCTCGGCAACAGAACGCCGCCGGCCAATCTGCGTGGCGAGTTCACCGGCATTGCCTACCAGCTGGACCGGTTGGCCTTCGTGCTGCCGCCGACGCTCGATGCCGTGTTCGCCGAAGTTCGCGCCGGCCGGCCGGTGCTGGTGCTGCAGAAAGTGCCGGACTGGCGTTACGCGGTGGTCATCGGCGTCGAGCCGGTGAGCAATCAGGTGATCCTCCGCTCGGGCAAGGAAGGTCGTGTCTATCAGCCGCTGGGCGATTTCCTCAGCTACTGGAAAGGCGGCGACAACTGGGCGATGGTGATCAGCGATGGCAGCCGCGTGCCGGCCAGTGCCACTCAGGCCTCCTGGATCGCAGTCGGCGAAGCGGCGACCTTGGCCAACTATCCTAAGCTGGCCGAGAAGAACGCCTATGGCGCGATCGAGCGTTGGCCGGATCAGGTGGTGCCCTGGGTTGCGCTCGGCAACGCGCGCTATGCGCTGAAGGACTGGGCCGGCGCGCAGGAGGCCTATCTAGAATCGCTGCGCCTGAAGGCGTTCAACCCGGTGGTGCGCAACAACCTGGCGCTGGTGCTGCTGGAGCGCCGCTGCCTCGATCTCGCCGAGGATCAGGTCGGCCAGGCGCTGACAGGCGAGACCGATGCCGCGCTGAAGGCCGAGTACGAACAGACGCGCTTGAAGATCAGCCGTTATGAAGGGCCGTCGATCTACTGCCCGCCGCCGGACGACGCTGCTGCGCCCATCGAATATGAGATTGCACCGTTGAATCCGGAAACGCCGAACGCGAATCGAGTGCGGCGACGAGCTCGCTAGCCGCAGCTTCGCCGAGCCGGGCATCGGCCAGCGCATTGCCGATCGCCACCGCGATGTTGCGCAGCCATCGTAGATGGCCCGCGCGGCGCAAGGCCATGCCTTCGGTGCGGCTCAGGTACTCGTCTTCCGTCCAGGCGAACAGCTCGATCAGCCGGGCGGTGTCCAGGCCGTGGCGCGGCGCGAAATCCGGAGTCGCGTCGAGCTTCGCGTAGCGATTCCACGGACAGGCGAGCTGGCAGTCATCGCAGCCGAAGATGCGGTTGCCGATCGCCGGCCGCAGTTCTTCGGGAATGTCGCCGTGGTGCTCGATGGTCAGATAGGAAATGCAGCGTCGCGCATCGAGCCGGTAGGGGCCGATGATCGCCTGCGTCGGGCAGATGTCGATGCAGGCCGTGCAGCTTCCACAACGCGGCGTCACCGGTTCCGCAGGCACAGCGGCTATCGGCAGATCGGTATAGATCTCCCCTAAAAAGAACCAGGAGCCGGCTTCGCGGTTGAGCACCAGGGTGTGCTTGCCGATCCAGCCCAGCCCGGCGTTGCGGGCCAGCGCTTTTTCGAGCACCGGCGCGCTGTCGGCAAACACCCGGTAGCCGTGCGGTGCGATCGCCTGGGTCAGTTGTTCAGCCAGCGCCTTGAGCCGCTTGCGCATCAGCTTGTGATAGTCGCGGCCCAGCGCGTAACGGGAGATGTAGGCGGCTTCCGGATCGGCGAGCACGGCGTCGGCATCTTCGGCAGATGGCCGATAGTCGAGCCGCACACTGATCACCGTGACGGTGCCCGGATGCAATTGCGCCGGGTCGGCGCGCAGGGCTGCGTGTTCAGCCATCCAAGCCATGCCGCCGTGCAGGCCTTCAGCTAGCCAGCGCCGCAGATGAGCGTGATCGTCGTCCAGCGTAAGACTGGCAATGCCAGCATCGGCAAAGCCCAGCGCGCGGGCCCGATCACGGATTTCGGTCGCCCAATCGCGAGGTACTGCGAGGGGTTCAGAAGGGGCGGGCACTTATACTGGCGGCATGGAAAACATTGCGGCGCGATTGTATTCCGCAGCCCAGGTGCGCGAACTGGATCGGCGCGCGATCGAGGACTGCGGCATTCCCGGCTACACCCTGATGCGGCGGGCGGCACTAGCCGCTTGGCGGGCCGCTCAGGCGTGCTGGCCGCGGCTCACAGCCGTCACCGTTCTCTGCGGGCCCGGCAACAACGGCGGTGACGGCTACGAGCTGGCGCGCCTCGCACTCGCCGACGGCTGCACCGTGCAGGTACTCGAATGCGAAGACTTGCCGCGTCGCGGTGATGCGCTGACCGCGCGCGCAGGCTGGCTGGCAGTTGGCGCTGTTCAGCGCTGGTCGGCTGCATCTGCCGAAGCCTTGCTGGCGGTTGATCTGATCGTCGATGCGCTGTACGGCATCGGCTTGAGCCGAGCGCCGGAAGGCGAGACCGCCGACGCCATCGCGGCGGCCAATGCCGCGCAGGCCAACGGCGTCGCGGTGCTGGCGCTCGATATCCCTTCCGGCCTGATCGCCGATACCGGCCATGCGCCGGGGGTGACGATCAACGCCGATCTGACCGTGACCTTCATCGCACAGAAGATTGGCCTGCTGACCGGGCAGGGGCCTGCCTTCGCTGGCCGCGTGGAACTGGCGACCCTGGACGCCCCGGAGCGTGTCCACGACGGCCAGACCCCGATCGCCCAGCGCATCGACGCCGCGGATCTGCACCGCTGGCTGCCACGCCGCAGCCGCAGCAGCCACAAGGGCGATCACGGCCACGTGCTGCTGATCGGCGGCGATCACGGCATGCTCGGGGCGATCCTGCTCGCTGGCCGTGCGGCGCTGCGGGCCGGTGCCGGCTTGGTGACCATTGCGACGCGCGCTGCGCATGCGCCACTGCTGGCGGCTGCGCAGCCTGATCTGATGGTCCGCGCTGTCGAATCGTCCGAAATGCTGGCAAGGCTGATCGCCCGCGCCGATGTCATCGCCGTCGGTCCGGGGCTGGGTACCGACGACTGGAGTCGCACGATGTTCGACTTGGCCATCGCAGCCGCGCTGCCGATGGTCGTCGATGCCGACGCGCTGAACCTGCTCGCGCAGCAGTCACCGCCACTGAGGCGTGATGACTGGCTGCTGACGCCCCATCCGGGCGAAGCCGGCCGCCTGCTCGGCTGCAGTACCTCGACTGTTCAGCAGGATCGAATGGCTGCCGTGCAAGCGCTGCAGGCGCGCTACGGCGGCGCGGTGGTGCTGAAAGGTGCTGGCAGCTTGATCGCCGATGGTGAAGTCCTGCGGCTTTGTCCCTACGGTAATCCGGGCATGGGCGTCGGCGGCATGGGCGATGTTTTGACCGGTATCAGTGCCGCGTTTCTCGCCCAGGGTCTGCCGCTGGGCACCGCGGCTGCCGCAGCCGTGACGGTGCACGCCCGAGCCGGGGATGTTGTAGCCGCCGCAAGTGGCGAGCGTGGATTGATTGCATCGGATGTCGTCGCCGCGCTGCGCGCGCAGGTCAATCCATGAGCCGCCTGACGATCAAGCTTGCCGACGATGCCGCGACCGAAGCGCTCGGTGCGCGACTCGCTGCCGAGACTGCGTCGCGGCCGGGCGGGGTGGTCTACCTGCAGGGCAGGCTCGGTGCCGGCAAGACCACCCTGGCGCGCGGCTGGCTGCGCTCGCTGGGGGTCAGCGGCACCATCCGCAGCCCGACCTATACGCTGATCGAGCCGTACCGGATCGGCACCCAGGATTGGCTGCATATGGACCTGTATCGCCTGAAACATCCGGACGAACTCGAAGGTTTGGGCCTCGACGATTAC
>JAUXYM010000073.1 GCA_030694365.1 Nevskia sp.
CCCGCCGTCCGGGAATCGCACCCCGGATGAGCGAAAAACAGCGATATAGGTCGCCATCGCGCCCGCTACACCACTTCCAGCCGCGCTTTCGCGATCCCAATCATCGTAAATTTAACCTGCGCAGAGCTTCCCTAGCCATCCGGAGATGGCCTCGCCAGGGAGGAGCAAAGGAAGGTTCGCGATCATTCGGGGAGATTAACCGCCCCTTGCCGCGCTGGCACTTACGAACTTTATTGTTCAAGTTGCTGTTCTTGAAGCGGAATCGTTATTCAACTTCCGAACTTTAGCGGGTTTAGTTCGTGGCTCGATCGCTGCAAGCCCTTGATACTTTGGGGGTGATCACTTCCGAACTTTGTTCTCCGGGACCAGCCAGCCGTTCCGTGGCAAACCCGGCATCGGCTTTGCGTACCAAGGACCATGGATAACTCGACCAGCGATACCCGTAACGCCCGCAATGCCGCCGATGCTCCGCTGCGCGAAAACGTGCGTCGCATCGGTGCAACGGTGGGCGAGATGCTCGCCGAACAGCACGGTGCTGCATTTCTCGACGGGGTGGAGGTGGTACGCACCACGGCGATCCGCCGTCGCGAAGGTGCCGCCACCTCGCAGGAGCTTTCGGCCTTGCTGTCCGGCCTGTCGGTGGTCCAGGCGGAATGGCTGACGCGGGCGTTCTCGACCTATTTCCAGGGCGTCAACATTGCCGAGCGCGTGCACCGCATTCGCCGCCGTCGCGATTACGAACGCGCCGGGGCTGCCGCCCAGCCGGACAGCCTGCTCGATGCGCTGGGCCAGCTCAAAGCGGCCGGGGTCAGTGCCCGCGAACTGCTGCTCTGGCTCGGCCGGCTCGATGTCGAACCGGTGTTCACCGCCCATCCCACCGAAGCGGTGCGCGGTTCGATTCTGGAGAAGGAGCAGCAAATCGTCCGCTGTCTGGTCAACGAGTTCGACCCCAGCCTCACCGGCCCGGAACGCGCCGCCGACTGGGGCCGCCTGCGGGTGGCGCTGACCGCCAGCTGGCAGACCCGCGAAACCGCCGCGGCCCGGCCGACCGTGCAGGACGAATGCGACCACGTCGGCTTCTATCTGAGTGGCGCGATCTACAACATCGTGCCGGCGTTCTACGAAGCCTTCGAGGACGCGATCCGCACCGTCTACGGCACCGAAGTCGAGATGCCGCGCCTGCTGCGCTTCGGCTCCTGGGTCGGCGGCGACATGGACGGCAATCCGAACGTCGGCGCCGACACCATTGCCGATACGCTGAAAAGCCAACGCGCGCGGATCCTCGAACGCTATGCGGCCGAGGTCGGTGAACTGTCCGACTCCTTGAGCCAGACGGCCGATCGGGTCGACGTCGCCGGCGAACTGCTGCGCCGTATCGCCGCCTACAAGACGCTGCTGCCGGAAGCTGGCGCCGCCTTGAAGCCGCGCCACGGCGACATGCCGTATCGGCTGTTCCTGAGCTTGATTCGCGCTCGTCTGCGGGCGACTGCCGACGATGCCGACGGCGGTTACGAGAACGCCGAAGCCTTCCGGGCCGACATCGAACTGGTCGCCGAAAGCCTGCTCGCCGGCAAGGGTCTGAACGCCGGCTGGTACGCGGTGCGCCGCCTGCTCTGGCGGGTGCGGACGTTCGGTTTCCATCTGGCGCGGCTCGATTGCCGCCAGGATTCGCGAGTCCACGCCAAAGCCATCGACGCGCTGATCGGCAATCCGGAATGGGCGGAACTTGCGGGTGAGGCGCAGACCGAAAGCCTGCGCCCTTACGCCGGTGCCAGCGCCACCTTCGCCGCGTCTGATGACGCGACCGCCGTTCGCTGCACGGCGGTGTTCGCCACACTTGCCGAGTCGATCAATCGCTACGGCGCCGAGGCCATCGGCCTGTACATCATCAGCATGGCGCAGCGTGCCGCCGATGTACTCACCGTGCTAGCGCTGGCGCGCCACGGCGGGCTGATCGATGAGCGCGGCCAGGTGCCGCTGGACATCGCGCCGCTGTTCGAAACCGTCGACGATCTTCGCGCCGGCCCGGACACGCTGCGCGCGCTGTTCGCCGACCCGGTCTACCGCGAACATCTCGCTGCCCGTGGCGATCGCCAGGCGGTAATGCTTGGCTATTCGGACAGCGGCAAGGACGGCGGCACCGTCGCTTCTCGTTGGGGTCTGCAGCGCGCCCAGGTCGAACTGCTCGAAGCCGCGCAGGCCTTCGGCATCAAGCTCAAGTTCTTCCATGGCCGCGGCGGTTCGGCCAGCCGTGGTGGCGGCAAGATCGTCACCGCGTTGATGTCCAGCCCGCGCGGCTCGGTTGCCGGGTCATTGCGGGTGACCGAACAGGGCGAAGTCATCCATCGCAAATACGGTATCCGCGCGCTGGCCTTGCGCAGCCTCGAACAGATGGTCGGCGCCACCTTGCGGGCAAGCCTGCGCCCGCGCATTCCGGAAGCTCGCGAAGGCGCCTGGCGTGAAGCGATGACCGCGATCTCGAACCATAGCCGCACGGCCTATCGCGGCTTCGTCGATGCCCCGGATTTCGTCGACTACTTCCGCACCGCGACGCCGATCGATGTGATCGAAAAGATGACCCTCGGCAGCCGCCCGAGCCGGCGCGGCACCATGGTCGGCGTCGAAAGTCTGCGGGCGATTCCCTGGGTGTTCGCCTGGACTCAATGCCGTTCCGGGCTGACCGCCTGGTACGGCCTCGGCAGTGGTCTCGAACAGGCCGCCGCCGAGCTCGGCGAAGCGCGGCTGTTCGAGATGTCGCGCGACTGGGCGTTCTTCCGCGTGCTGCTCGACGACGCCGACATGATCCTCGCCAAGTGCGACCTCGACATCGCCGAACGCTTCTCGAAATTGTCCGGCCCGCTGCACCAAGCCTTCTTCCCGATGATCACCGCCGAGTTCGAGCGCACCCGGCACTGGGTGCTGCGTCTGCGCAGCGAGGAAACGCTCTTGGCCAGCGAGCCCCGGCTGGCGGAGTCGATCCGCGTCCGCAATCCCTATGTCGACCCGATCAGCTTCCTGCAGGTCGATCTGCTGGCGCGCTGGCGCGTGTCGGGCAGCAGCGATGACAGCTTGCTGAGGGCCTTGGTCGCGACGGTGAACGGGGTTGCGCAGGGGCTTCAGAACACTGGGTGAGCCATCTGCGGAGCACTGCTCCGCAGATGGCGAACGCCGGGCCAACGTTTGGCCGGGGCGAGGCGTGACTCGATGTCACGCCGAGTTAGCCGAACGCGGCCGGGCCGGGGGTCGTAACGGAGGTTGAAGTTTCGCCATGAATGGCAAAGCTGAACTGGATCGATGAATCCGCGCGGCGCCCACAAAAAAGGCCGCATCACTGCGGCCTTTTCGTTTCAGCGCTGAAGCGCTACTTCAGCTTCTTCGCCGCATCCTTCAGCAACTCGGCCTTGTCGGTCTTCTCCCACGAGAACGCGGTGAAGGTTTCACCGTTCAGCGTCATCTCGTAAGGCTTGCGGCCGAAGTGGCCGTAAGCGGCGGTGGCCTGGTACATCGGATGGATCAGGTCGAGCATCTTGATGATGCCGCCCGGGCGCAGGTCGAAATGCGTGCGGACCAGCTTTTCCAGCGCTTCGTCGCTGACTGTGCCGGTACCGAACGAGGTCACGAAGATCGAGGTCGGTTCGGCCACGCCGATCGCGTAGCTGACCTGCACTTCGCAGCGCGACGCCAGACCGGCGGCAACGATGTTCTTGGCGACGTAGCGCGCGGCATAGGCGGCGGAACGATCGACCTTCGACGGATCCTTGCCCGAGAACGCGCCGCCGCCGTGACGGGCCCAGCCGCCGTAGCTGTCGACGATGATCTTGCGGCCGGTCAGGCCGCAGTCGCCCACCGGGCCGCCGATCACGAAGTTGCCGGTCGGGTTGATGTGGAACTTGGTCGCCTTGCTGATCCACTTTTCCGGAATCACCGGCTTGATGATCGATTCCATGACCGCTTCGCGCAGGTCTTTCAGCTTGATTTCGGGTGAGTGCTGGGTCGACAGCACGACCGCATCGACGCCGACGGCAACGCCGTTCTCGTAGCGCAGCGTGATCTGCGACTTGGCGTCCGGCCGCAGCCAGGCAAGGCCGCCCTTCTTGGCTTTGCGGATCTTCGACTGCTGCTCGACCAGGCGGTGCGCGTAGTAGATCGGCGCCGGCATCAGTTCCTTGGTTTCGTCACAGGCGTAGCCGAACATCAGGCCCTGGTCGCCAGCGCCGATTTCCTCGGCGGCCTTTTCCTTCTTCTTGGTGCCGTCGACACCCATCGCGATGTCGGGCGACTGCTTGCCGATGATGTTCAGGATGCCGCAGGTGGCACCGTCGAAGCCGACGTCCGACGAGTTGTAGCCGACATCGGTGATCACCTTGCGCACCAGCGCTTCAAGGTCGACCCAGGCCGAGGTCGTCACTTCGCCGGCAACGATGGCGACGCCGGTCTTGACCAAGGTTTCGCAGGCGACTCTGGCGCGCTTGTCCTGGGCCAGGATCGCGTCAAGCACGGCATCGGAAATCTGGTCGGCGAGCTTGTCCGGGTGGCCTTCGGAGACGGATTCGGACGTGAAGAGATAGCTGCTCGTGGCTTGAGTCACTGCGGGTTCCTCGTGTGATCGGGTCATGCGGATAAGCAGATAGCGTAATGCAAGGTGTCGCCCCCTGCATAAGATCGAATACGCGGCTGCCGCTGCAGGGGTGGATCCTTCGGCCTCGGGGCTACAATCCGGCCGACTTTGCGGCGAGTCTGCCGCCCCCCTTGATGCAAGGAGATGACATGGCGCTGACCCCGTCGACGATGCTGCCGTTGGCCACGCCGGCGCCGGCCTTCAGCCTGCCGGACGCCGTCAGCGGCCGCCACCTGTCGCTGGCCGAACTGCAGTCGGACCGCGCAACCGTGGTGATGTTCATCTGCAACCACTGTCCCTACGTGATTCATGTCCGTGACGGCCTGCTGAAACTGGCGCGCGACTACATCGCCCGTGGCGTCGCCTTCATCGCGATCAGCAGCAACGATGCTGCCCATTATCCGGATGATGCGCCGGACCAGATGGCGGCGCTGGCGAAGCAGATGAACTTCCCGTTCCCGTACCTGTACGACGAGTCGCAGGCGGTGGCGCGCGCTTACCAAGCCGCGTGCACGCCGGATTTCTTTGTCTTCGACGGCGCGATGAAACTGGCTTATCGCGGTCAACTCGATGCGTCGCGTCCGGGCAATGGCAAGCCGGTGATCGGTGCCGATCTGAGTGCCGCGCTGGAGGCGCTGCTGGCCGGACATTCGGTTGGCGACGATCAGACTCCCAGCGTCGGCTGCGGCATCAAGTGGAAGCGCGCCTGAGCCGCACAGGCCGGCGTCTGAACCGGTGCGCCGTGCGCGCCCCTTCGAGGCAACAACGATGACCCTTCAGGACCCGAGTTTCGATCTCGCCGTGCTCGGCGGCGGCAGCGGCGGCATCGCCACGGCACGGCGGGCGGCGCAGTACGGCGCCAAGGTGGTGCTGATCGAGCCGGCACGCCTGGGTGGCACCTGCGTCAACGTCGGCTGCGTGCCGAAAAAGCTGATGTGGCATGCCGCGCAGATTGCCGGCACCTTGGCTGAAGCGACTGGCTATGGTTTTGATCTGGCCCCGCACAGCCATGACTGGCCCCGGCTGGTCGAACGCCGCGAGGCTTATATCCGACGCCTGAATGGCATCTACCGGGATGGGCTTGATCGTGATCGCGTCAGCCTTGTCGAAGGCTGTGGTCGCTTGCTGCCGGATGGCCGCGTCGCCTGCGGTGACCAGGTAGTCGCCGCGCGTCATGTGCTGATCGCCACCGGCGGCCAGCCGCAGCGACCGGCGATTCCGGGTGCTGAACTGGGCATCGATTCCGATGGCTTCTTTGCGCTGCGGACGATGCCGAAACGGGTCGCCGTGGTCGGTGCCGGCTACATCGCCGTCGAACTCTGCGGCGTGCTGCGCGCGCTCGGTGCCGAGGTGACGCTGATCGTCCGTGGCCAGCGCTTGCTGAGCAGTTTCGACGCCATGCTCGGCGAGACCTTGAGTGCAGAACTGGTGCAGCAGGACGTGCACATCCGCTACGGCTGCGAGGTGCAGCGACTCGAACAGCAGGGCGGCAGCCTCAACGCGGGCCTGAACGACGGTACGAGCATCACCATCGACACGCTGATCTGGGCGACCGGCCGCCGTGCCAATACTGAAGGACTGGGGCTGGTCGAAGCCGGAGTCGCGCTTGATGACGCCGGCCATATCGTCGTCGACGACTGGCAGAACAGCAGTCGCGATGGTGTCTACGCCGTCGGCGATGTCACTGGCCGCGTGTCGTTGACGCCGGTGGCGATCGCGGCGGGCCGCCGGCTGGCTGATCGTCTATTCGATGGTCAAAGCGAGCGTCGGCTCGACTACGCCAATATCGCCAGCGTCGTTTTCAGCCATCCGCCGATCGGCACCGTCGGCTTGAGCGAAGACTTGGCGCGCAAGCAGCACGGTGACGCGGTCAAGATCTATACGACGCGCTTCAAGGCCTTGTATTACGGTCTGCTCGATCACAAGCACGAAACGGCGATGAAGCTCGTCTGTGCCGGGCCGGAGCAGAAGGTGGTCGGCGTGCACGTGATTGGTGTCGGCGCGGACGAAATGATTCAGGGCTTCGCCGTCGCGGTGCGGATGGGGGCCACGAAAAGCGACTTCGATGACACCGTGGCGATCCATCCCACCAGTGCCGAGGAACTGGTGACGATGCGCTGAGCGTCTGCTGCAAGCTGGCTTTTACGCTGCCGCAGTCGCAGCACCAGTGCTGGCGACCGCGTCGGAAGTTGTCAAAAACTATACGTTTATTAAGGTTTTAAGGCCTGTCCAGCGCCTTGCTTATTGTCGCGACTGGTCAGTAGTATTCGGCCTTCCTCAGTACGCCGTGCAGCTTTGGTGCGAGTCTTGCGAGCACCTCGCCATTGCCTCGGCGCATCAGAACCCACCTTTCGGAGTACCTCACGTGGCAGCCAGTCTCATCAATATTGCGGCCGAAGCCGCTGGCAGCATCAATCCTGCCGACCTTTCGATCATGAGCCTCGTCCAGCAGGCAGACCCGGTGGTCAAGGGCATTCTGCTGCTGCTCGGGTTTTTCTCGGTGTGGAGTTGGACGGTGATGTTCGAGAAGTTCTTCGCCGTCGCCAAAGCCAACGGCGCGATCGGCCGACTTGAAAACAAGCTCGAGACCGGCACGCTCGAAGACATGATCAATTACTCGGATGACAAGCAGCATCCGCTCGCTTCGGTTGTCGAAGCCGGCAACGCCGAGTGGCGCGAAGGCTCGGGTGACCACAGCCACGAAGCGCTGCACGAAGTGCGTGATCGCATCGAACATGCGATGCGGCTGGAAATGTCCAACGAGATTCGCCGCCTGAACAAGGGCCTGCCGTTCCTGGCGACGGTCGGTTCGGCGGCACCATTCGTGGGCTTGTTCGGCACCGTGTGGGGCATCATGAACACCTTCACCGGCATCGCCGCGAATCGCGATACCTCGCTGGCAACGGTGGCGCCAGGCATCGCCGAAGCGCTGTTCGCCACCGGCATCGGCCTGGTCGCGGCGATCCCGGCGATCATGGCCTACAACAAGCTGTCGACCGACATGGGCCGCTACTCCGGCCGCATCGGCACTGCGGTGGGCATCTACGCCGGTCGACTGGCCAAGCGTTTCGCCCCCGACGCGAAGAGCTGACGCCATGGGTCTGAACGTCAAGGTCTCGTCAGGAGACGGCGAAGAAGGCGAGATGTCGCCGGTCGCCGAGATCAACATCACGCCGATGGTCGACGTGATGCTGGTGCTCCTGATCATCTTCATGGTCACGGCGCCACTGATGTTGCCGACACTTCCGATCGAACTGCCGAAAGCCTCTCTCGACGAGATGGGCAAACCGCGCGATCCCCTGATCATCTCGATCGATACAGCGAACGAGTACTTCATCAACAATGGCCCGCTGACCCAGCAGGTGCCCCTCGAACAGCTCGGTGAAGCCTTGCGCGCCATTGCGGCGAAGCAGGCCGATAACCTCGTCTACATCCGCTCCGACAAGGGCGTGGAATACGGCAAGGTCGTCGAACTCATCAGCCTCGTCGGCGCTTCGGGGTTCTATAAGGTTTCGTTGATGGCCGAAGCCCAGCAGTGAAGGGCTGGAGCTATTCCCAGTGAGCAATCCTCCCAAGAAGGGCAAGCAGACCTGGAGTTCGGGGCTGATCGTCTCGATCATCTTCCACGGCACGCTGATCCTGTTCCTGATCCAGCTGGTGCGACCGACGGTGAATCTGCCGCCGACGCCGAAGAAACAGCTGATCGTCGAACTGGCACCACCCCCACCTCCTCCACCCCCACCGCCGCCGCCTCCGCCGCCGCCGCCCACGCCGCTGCCGAAGGAACCGCCGAAGATCGTCCCGACGCCGTCTCCGACGCCGCCGCCGATCGAAGCACCGACGACCAACGCACCGGATGCTGTCGATGTACCGACGGTGCCCCCGGCACCACCGCCAGCACCACCGGCACCGCCAGCGCCACCGGCACGAGCAGTCGGCACCGGCGTGCCAACGTCGTACTACAACACGCTGCAGAGCGTGATCCAGCAGAACGTGCAGTACCCGGCCAAATCCTTACGCAACGAGGAAGAGGGCGTGGTCAAGCTGCGCGTGCAGATCTCCCGCGATGGCTCGATCCTCGACGTGCAGCTGATCACCAAATCGGGCTTCATCGAACTGGACAAGGAAGCTCGCGAAGTGTTCAGGCGCATCGGCAAGTTCCCGCCAGTGCCGGCGACCGTCAGCCCGGAATACACCGAGTTCGTCGTCGAGCTGCCGATCAACTTCACTTTGAACTGATCTGAAAAGTCGCTAATTACGGCGATGTCGTACACAAAAGGGGCCGACTGATGTCGGCCCCGCTTTTTTGGGGCTGGGCTAAAATGCTTGCCCGCCTGCCAATCAACGCAGGTTCAAAGCAGCGGGACGCCCGCATCCGATAGTCGCCCGGAGCGTGTTGACGATCGATCACGGCGATTCACGACCCTTCAGAGGAACACCATGGCAGTCAAAGTTGGCATCAATGGTTTCGGCCGCATCGGCCGCAATGTGCTGCGCGCTGCGGTGCAGAACTTCGGTAACGACATCGAAATCGTCGCGATCAACGATCTGCTCGAGCCGGACTACCTGGCCTACATGCTGCGTTACGACTCCGTGCACGGCCGCTTCAAGGGTGAGGTCGAGGTCAAGGATGGCGCGCTGTTCGTCAACGGCAAGAAGATTCGCCTGACCCAGGAACGCGATCCGGCCGCCCTCAAGTGGGCGGAAGTCGGTGCCGAAGTGGTCATCGAATCGACCGGCCTGTTCCTCGACAAGGTGACCGCGCAGAAGCATCTCGACGCCGGTGCCAAGAAGGTCGTGTTGTCGGCACCGTCGAAGGACGACACGCCGATGTTCGTCTACGGCGTCAACCACAAGACCTACGCCGGCCAGGCGATCATCTCGAACGCTTCCTGCACCACCAACTGCCTGGCGCCGCTGGCCAAGGTTGTCCATGACAAGTGGGGCATCAAGCGTGGCCTGATGACGACGATCCACGCCACCACGGCAACGCAGAAGACTGTCGACGGCCCGAGCAACAAGGACTGGCGCGGTGGCCGCGGCATTCTCGAGAACATCATTCCGTCGTCGACCGGCGCTGCCAAGGCGGTCGGTGTCGTGATCCCGGAACTGAACAAGAAGCTGACCGGCATGTCGTTCCGCGTGCCGACTTCGGACGTCTCGGTCGTCGATCTGACCGCCGAACTCGAAAAGCCGGCGACCTACGCCGAGATCTGCGCCGAAATGAAGGCGCAGAGCGAAGGCGCGCTGAAGGGCGTGCTCGGCTACACCGAAGACAAGGTCGTCGCGACCGACTTCCGTGGCGAGACCTGCACCTCGGTATTCGATGCCGAAGCCGGCATTCAGCTCGACTCGACCTTCGTCAAGCTGGTCAGCTGGTACGACAACGAGTGGGGCTATTCCAACAAGTGCCTCGAGATGGTGCGCGTGGTGGCTGCGAAGTAAGCCCCAGTACGCCGCGACGGCAATCTGAGCAGGGAATCGGGAATCGTTGATGCGATTTCCGGTTCCCTTTTCTTTTGGCCCATTTTGGCCAGCTCCCGCTACCCGATTTCCCTTTCCCGGATTCCGATCATGAAATTCAAGAAGCTCGCTGACCTCGACCTGAAGAACCAGCGCGTGTTCATCCGCGCCGATCTCAACGTGCCGCAGGACGATGCCGGCAACATCACCGAGGACACCCGTGTCCGCGCCTCGATTCCCGGCATCAAGCTGGCGCTGTCGAAGGGCGCAGCGGTGATGGTCACCTCGCATCTCGGCCGTCCGACCGAAGGCGAGTTCAAACCCGCCGATTCGCTGGCCCCGATCGCGGCCCGGATGAGCGAACTGCTCGGCCAGCCGGTGAAACTGGTCCAGAACTGGGTCGATGGCGGCTTCACGGTTGCCCCGGGTGAAGTCGTGCTGCTCGAAAACTGCCGCTGCAACAAGGGCGAGAAGAAGAACAGCGACGAACTGGCCGAAAAGATGGCCAAGCTCTGCGACGTCTATGTCAACGACGCCTTCGGCACTTCGCATCGCGCCGAAGCCACGACCCACGCGCTGGCCTTGAAGGCGAAGGTTGCCTGCGCCGGTCCGCTGGTCGCGGCCGAACTGGAAGCGCTGGGTGCTGCGCTCGGCAATCCGAAGCGGCCGCTGGTGGCGATCGTCGGCGGCTCCAAGGTATCGACCAAGCTGACCATTCTCGATGCGCTGGCCGACAAGGTCGATCAGCTGGTGGTCGGCGGCGGCATCGCCAATACCTTCATGCTCGCGGCGGGTCTTTCGATCGGCAAGTCGCTGGCCGAGCCGGATCTGGTGCCGGAAGCCAAGCGCATCATCGAAAAACTCAAGGCGCGCGGTGCGTCGGTGCCGATCCCGACCGATGTCGTCTGCGCCAAGGCGTTCTCGCCGACGGCGGAAGCGACGGTCAAGAACGCGGCCGATGTTGCCGCCGACGACCTGATCCTCGACATCGGCCCGGATACCGCGAAGCTGCTTGCCGAGATCATGGCCGGTGCCGGCACCATCGTCTGGAACGGCCCGCTCGGCGTCTTCGAATTCGAACAGTTTGCCAACGGCACCAAAGTGCTGGCCGCGGCAATCGCCAAGTCATCGGCGATGTCGATTGCCGGCGGTGGCGACACGGTGGCGGCGATCGCCAAGTTCGGGATCAGCGAGCAGGTCGGCTACATCTCGACTGCCGGTGGTGCCTTCCTCGAATTCCTGGAAGGCAAGACCTTGCCGGCGGTGGCGGCACTGGAAGCGCGCGCCAACGGCTGAGATTCAGGGCTTTGCAAAGAAAAAGGGCGGCCCATGGTGAATCCTGGGCCGCCCTTTTTCTTGGACCTGCGGGCCTTACTCGCCAGCAGGCTTGTCGCCCTTGTTGGACAGCTCGTTGAAATAGGCATTGGCATCGGCCACGGCCTTGTTCGAGGCTTCGGCGTGCTGGTTCGCGGCCTTGCCGTGGACTTCGGAATAGTTGCGCACGCAGGCTTGGTAGTCGGTCAGTGCGGCATTGAACTTGTCCGCCTTTTCCTTGACCGAGAACGCTTTCACGATAGGCGGTTGCACGCAGGTCGGCGGCGCTGGCGCGGCTTCCATCTCCAGCGGCGTGTACGGCGTGAAGTTCACATCCGGATCCTGGTTTGCGGGGGCAGCGGCCGCAGGGGCTTTCTTCTTGATCCGCGAAGCTGTCCCGGTTTCGGCGGCGGTAGGAGCACCGGACGGGGCATTGGTCTGGGCGAAACAGAGCACGGGCACCAGCAGCAGGTTGGCGATCAGGGTTTTCATCGAAGCCTGTTTCATGAATGTTCCTGGCCGCAACGCGGCCTGATTGCGAGGACAGGGACGATCCTAACAAAGCAGGGGCGGGGCGAGCGCCAGGGCCATTCGGCTACACTGCCGGTCTCCCCTTTCCTGTCATTCGGACCCGGTATCCATGCGCTTCGAAGGTACTCACGACTACGTTTCAACCGATGATCTGACCTTGGCCGTCAATGCCGCCGTCACCTTGCAGCGGCCGCTGCTGGTCAAGGGTGAGCCGGGCACCGGCAAGACCCGGCTGGCGATGGAAGTCGCGAAGTCGCTCGGCATGCCGTATTACGAATGGCATGTGAAATCGACCACCAAGGCGCAGCAGGGTTTGTACGAGTACGACGCGGTATCGCGCCTGCGTGACTCGCAGCTCGGCGACTCCAAGGTCAAGGACATCGGCAACTACATCATCAAAGGCAAGCTCTGGGAGTGCTTCGAGAGCGAAACCACGCCGGTGCTGCTGATCGACGAGATCGACAAGGCCGACATCGAATTCCCCAACGATCTGCTCCGCGAACTCGACCAGATGGAGTTCTACGTCTACGAGACCAAGCAGCTGATCAAGGCGCGCCAGCGGCCGGTGATCATCATCACCTCGAATAACGAGAAGGAACTGCCGGATGCGTTCCTGCGCCGCTGCTTCTTCCATTACATCCGCTTCCCGGACAAGGAGACGATGCAGAAGATCGTCGACGTCCATCACCCGGACATCAAGAAGAACCTGCTCAAGGAAGCGATGGAAGCGTTCTTCGGCCTGCGTGAACTGCCGGGCTTGAAGAAGAAGCCGAGCACCTCGGAACTGCTCGATTGGCTGAAGCTGCTGATGGCCGAGGACATCGATCCGGCGGCGCTGCGCGAAACCAGCGTCAAGAAAAGCCTGCCGCCGCTCTATGGCGCGCTGCTCAAGAACGAGCAGGATGTGCATCTGTTCGAGCGGATCGCGTTCATGGCGCGACGGTCGAACTAGGGGCTTCTTGAGGGGGTCCGATCAGGCCCGGTCCTCGCACGAGGACAGCTGATTCAAGCGGCTTTTAGGAGCTGCTCGAGCCTGATCAAGGTCGGGCCGCGCAGCACGTCGGCGAGGCTGAATTTCTTCAGGCCATCGATGAAGCTGCGTTCGGCCCGGTCAAGCACGCCCTTCAGGATGCAGGCGCCGTGCAGTACGCAGGGGCCGCGCTCGCAGTCCGCCATCCGGCCGCTGCCTTCCATCGCTTCAACGATTTCGCCGATGCACAGTGCTTCTGGCGGATGGGCGAGCCGCAGTCCACCATGCCTGCCGCTGACCGATTCGATATAGCCCAGCTTGCGCAGGCCTTGCGCCACCTTGTGCATGTGGTGCGTGGAAACGCCGTATTTCCCGGCGATTTTCGCCACGCTGACCGGCTTGCCGTCGCTGACGCCCGCGAGGTAGACCAGCAGGCGCAGAGAGAAATCGGTGTAGAGAGAAAGACGCACAAAAAACTCCGGTCACTTTGGTAAATCTTATCCCCAAACGATCAGGCAGGCAGACGTGATTCTGCCGTCAATACATGGCATTTGATTTGCTACGTATTCTAGGGCTCATAAAAACTAAGGAACTGCCATGGCGACCGGGCAAGCGAGAAGGCGCGTCATGCTGGTGTACGACGACGCTGTGCGTCTGCAGGTGCTGGAGCAGATGCTGGCGGCGGAAGGCCTGCCGGTCGTGGGCCGATTCGATCCTATGGCCAATCTGGCAGTTGCTGTGGCGCAACTGCAGCCCGACATGGTGCTGATCAGCGTTGGCCTGCCGAGCCGCGAAATCCTCCATCGTCTGGCGCAGGTGCAGTGCGAACAGCCGCGACCCATGGTGCTTTTCGCGGCCCAAAGTGATGCCGATACGACCCGGCGCGCGGTGCAGACCGGCATCAGCGCCTATATCGTCGACGGCCTGCATGCGGCGCGGCTGAGTTGCCAGCTTGAGGTGGCGGTCACTCGCTTCGAATGGCAGCAAAGCCTGCGCGAGGAGCTCGACGAGGCGCGCATCCGGCTGGCCGATCATCGCGACATCGGCAAGGCCAAGGGCCTGATCATGAAGCGGCGCGAGCTGGACGAAGCCGAGGCCTATCGGCTGTTGCAGAAAATGGCGATGGATCGCAAGCAACGCATCGGCGACTTTTCCCGCATGTTGCTGGTCGCTGCGAACGCCCTGTAGGCCGGCGACCCGCTCGGTGCGGGTATCGCGAGTCTGGAGCTGGCGGCCGTTCCTCTTGGCCCAATAGGTGGACACGGCTTGAGCGCTGCCGTTTCGTCCCCAGATAAGCTGCAGCGCCACCGTGGCGCCCGATATCGTCGAGGAGAACCGCATGTTGAACCGAATTTCCGCCCTGCTGATGGTCGTCGTCACCCTGGCGCTGTCCGGCTGCGGCTACAACACGCTGCAGTCTCAGGACGAGCAGATCAAGTCATCGTGGGCCGAGGTGCTCAACCAGTACCAGCGCCGCTCCGACCTGGTGCCCAACCTGGTGTCGACGGTGAAGGGCTTCGCCGAACAGGAAAAAGACGTGCTGCTCGGCGTTACCGAGGCGCGCGCCAAGGTTGGCGGCATCAATGCCACACCCGAACTGCTGAACGATCCGGCGGCGTTCAAGAAGTTCACCGAGGCTCAGGGCCAGCTCAGCGGCGCGCTGTCGCGCCTGCTGGTGGTCACCGAGAATTATCCGGCGCTGAAATCCGACGGCCTGTTCCGCGATCTTCAGGCGCAGCTTGAAGGCACCGAGAATCGCATCACCGTTGCCCGCAAGCGCTACATCGATTCGGTGCAGGCCTACAACATCACGGTGCGCAGCTTTCCGTCGAACCTGACCGCGATGGCCACCGGTGCCAAGACCAAGCCGAGCTTTGAAGTCGAGAACGAGAAAGCGATTTCGGCCCCGCCGAAAGTCGATTTCGGCAGCAGCCCGGCGCCTGCGCCTTGATCGGTCCATCGATCGGCAACCCGCTTTAGCCAGCGATGGTCCGCGCACTGGGTGCGCTGCTGCTGTCCGGCGCTCTCGCGCTGGGCAGTCTTGCCGCGCAAGCCGAGGTGCCGGTACCGGCGCTTGCCGCGCGGGTCACTGATCAGACTGGCACCTTCAGCCCGGCTGATCAGGCCTTGCTCGAAGCCAAGCTGGCCGCACTGGAAACCCGCAAGGGCAGCCAGATCGCGGTGCTGATGGTGCCGACCACCGAGCCGGAAACCATCGAGCAATACGGTCTGCGGGTCGCCGAAGCCTGGAAGCTTGGCCGCAAGGGGGTCGATGACGGCGCGATCCTGATTGTTGCCAAGGACGACCGGAAGCTGCGCATCGAAGTCGGTTACGGCCTCGAAGGCGCGATGCCGGACGCGATCGCCAAACGAATCATCCGCGAGGACATCGCGCCGCTGTTTCGCAGCGGTGATTACGTCGGCGGCATCAATGCCGGCGTCGACCGGATGATCGCCGTCGCCGATGGCGAAGCGCTGCCGCCGCCGAAAGCGCGGCGCGGTGCTTCGGGCTCATCGAAACATCCGCCGTTCGAACTGCTGTTCGTCGCCTTCTTCGTCATCTGGGGCGTGATGAGCGCGGTCAAGCGCTCGCTCGGTACCGGGCTGGCGTCGATCGGCGTTGGCGGCATCGTCGGCGTCGTCGCCGCGCTGCTGCTCGCATCGATCGTCGCCGGCGTGGTCATCGCCGTGGTCGCCGCGATCTTCGCGGCGATCGCCTGGAGCAGTGGCGGCGGACGCGGCGGTGGCTTCGGTGGTGGCCTGGGCAGCTTTGGCGGTGGTGGCTTCGGTGGCGGAGGCGGTGGTTTCGGCGGAGGAGGTGGTGGTTTTGGTGGCGGCGGCGCTTCGGGAGACTGGTGAGATGAAGCGCTCGACGAACCCGATCATCCGCTGGTCCCGGCATCTGTTCACCGGCGTGCTGGCGGTGCGCCGTGCCTTTCCGCCCGCGGTGATGAATCAGATCACCGAAGTGGTACGCGCCTGTGAAGGCAAGCATCCGGGCGAGATCCGTTTCGTCATCGAAGCCTCGCTGGAACCGCGCGAACTATGGGCCGGCCTGAGTCCACGTGAACGCGCGCTGGAGGTGTTCGCGCGCCTCAAGGTCTGGGATACCGAGCACAACAACGGCGTGCTGATCTATGTGCTGTACGCCGATCATGCGGTCGAGATCGTCGCCGATCGCGGTGTCGGCAACGGTAAGGTCGATCCGGGCGAATGGCAGCTGGCCTGCGTGCGCATGCGCGAGCATTTCCGCAGCGGCCAGTTCGCCGAAGGCGCGATCGCTGGCATCGAGACCGTCGCCGACGTGCTGTCCCGTCATGCCTCTGGGCGTGCCGATGTCGGCAACGAATTGCCGGATGCGCCGCTGATCCTGCGCTGAAGCCTGTCCAGGCTTCAGACCAGCGGCGTCAGGTCGCTCTCGGTCACCCGCCACAGATACCAGCTGCCGACCGAGCGATACGGTGCCCATTGGTCGGTGAGCGCCAGGGTCGCGGCGTCATCGAGCTTCGCGCCGCCGTTGTGCAGCCGGTTCAGGCCGTTGCGCAGGCCGACATCGCCGAGCGAGAAGACATCGAGACGATCGAGCGCGAAGATCAGGAACATCTCGGCGGTCCAGCGGCCGATGCCGGGCAAGGCGTCCAGCGTCGCGATCGCCCCTTCGTCGTCCATCTTGCGCAGCTTCGCGAACGACAGTGCTCCGCTTGCCGCCGCTTCAGCCAGCGCCCGCAGCCATTTCGCTTTCGCGTTCGACAGGCCGCAGGCGCGCAGCGTGTCGTGTTCGGCGCTGATGAAATGCAGCGGCACGAAGCGCTTGCCGGCACCGGTTGCCAGCGCCACCCGCGCCTGAATGGTGTCGGCGGCCTTGATCGACAGTTGCTGGCTGATGATCGAATTGCACAGCACGTGGAATGGATCGCGACGGCTGCTGCCGATCGTGCACGGCCCGTGGCGATCAATCACCCGAGCCATCTTCGGATCGCAGGCACGCAGATGGGCTTCGGCGATGCGCAGTGTGTCGGGTTTGATCATGGGTGCTGAGTCAGTGAGGAGAGCGGACTGCGACGATCGCCGCGCTAGAATGCCGGAAACCTTCCAGCGTCTCGTTCGCCATGCTTTTCGGATTTTTCCTGACCCTGCGCGCCGCTGGCCTGAAACCCGGGCTCGGCGAGTTCCTGACCCTGCTTGAAGCGCTGAAGCAGAAAGTGGTGATCTATTCGATCGATGATTTCTACCTGCTGGCGCGGATGACGCTGGTCAAGGACGAGTCGCACTACGACCGTTACGACCGCGCCTTCGCCGCCTATTTCAAGGGCGTGGAAGCGGTGTTCGACCTGTTCGCCGGCCAGATCCCGGATGACTGGCTGCGCCGTGAGATGGAAAAGCTGCTGACCGACGAGGAGAAGGCGAAGATCGCTTCGCTCGGCGGCTTCGAAGAATTGATGGAGACGCTGAAGAAGCGCCTCGAAGAGCAGAAGGAACGCCAACAGGGCGGCAACAAGTGGATCGGCACCGGCGGTACGTCGCCGTTTGGCAATTCCGGCTACAACCCGGAAGGCGTGCGCATCGGTGGCGAAGGGGGCAACAAGCGCGCCGCCAAGGTCTGGGAGAAGCGCGAGTTCAAGAATCTCGACGACTCGATCGAACTCGGCACCCGCAACATCAAGGTGGCGCTCAGGAAGCTACGCAAGTTCGCGCGCCAGGGTGCGCCGGACGTGTTCGATCTCGATGGCACCATCGAATCGACCGCGCGCAACGCTGGCTGGCTCGATATCAAGATGGTGCCGGAGCGCCACAACGCGGTGAAGGTGCTGCTGTTCCTCGATGTCGGCGGCTCGATGGATCCGCATGTGAAGGTTTGCGAGGAGTTGTTCTCCGCCTGTAAGACCGAGTTCAAGCACCTTGAGTACTACTACTTCCATAACTTCCTGTACGAAAGCGTGTGGAAGGACAACCGCCGCCGCCAGACAGAGCGCATCCCGCTGTTCGACGTGCTGCGCAAGTACACGGCGGACTACAAGCTGATCTTCGTCGGCGATGCGACCATGAGCCCCTACGAAATCCTCTATCCGGGCGGCAGTGTCGAGCACTGGAACGAGGAAGCCGGCGCGGTCTGGTTCAAGCGTCTGACCGAGGCTTTTCCGCGGGCGGTCTGGCTGAATCCGGAGCACGAGGAACGCTGGGAGTACACGCCGTCGATCACCGCGGCACGCGAGCTGATCGGCGAAGACCGGATGTTTTCGCTGACCCTCGCCGGGCTCGACAAGGCGATCAAGCGGCTCAGCCATTGACGACGGTTGTCGCCTGAACAATCGATCGAAAAATTCAACAGTTCCTGCCATCGATATCGGCCGTCTATAGTCGGCGACGCTGTCAATCTGCAGCGCACAGAAAACGGGGAGAACTATTCAGATGACCATTTCCATTCAAGCCTTGCTGCTGTTCACCGCCTGGACCTTCCTGCTGGTGGTCGTGGTGTTTGCCTATCGCGGCGTGGCGCTGCTGACCGGCACCTCGATCACCTCGTGGCCGCGCGGCTCGAAGAACGCGAACGATCCCGGCTTCATCCAGCGCGTAGCCGATGCCCACGCCAACAGCCTCGAAAATCTGCCGATCTTCGCCGTGCTGGTGCTGGCGGCCCAGGCCGTGGGCAGGCCTGAAGTCACCGCGCCGCTGGCGATGTATGTGGTCTACGCCCGCCTGGCCCAGAGCGGCGTTCACATCCTCGGTGTCAACACGCCGCTGGTGCTGGCGCGTGCAACGTTCTGGACCATCCAGCTGGTCTGCTTCGGCCTGATGTTCTGGGGACTGCTGCGTTGAAATTGACGCGCGCCTTTCGTCGTCGCCTGCGCCGTGGCCTGATCTGGGTTGCGGCGCTGGCGCTGGTGCTGGTCGCGCTGATCAACAACTGGGTGGTCAACAATTCGGAAGCCTACGTCTATTCGAACTGGTCGCTGCTGCCGGACAACGAGGTGGGCCTCGTGCTCGGCACCAGTCCGTTCACCCGCAGCGGCAAGCCGAATCCGCAGTTCTACGGCCGCATCGAAGCGGCCGTGCAGCTGTATCAGCTGGGCAAGATCAAGAAGATCATCGTCAGCGGTGCCAATCCGGATTCCACCTACAACGAGCCGCGCCAGATGTGGCGCGAGCTGACCAAGGCCGGCATTCCATCGCAGGCGATCACCATGGACTTCGCCGGCGTGCGCACCTTCGATTCGATCAGCCGCGCCAAGGCGGTGTTCAATCTCGAGCAGATGACCGTGATCACCCAGGAGTACCACGCCTACCGCGCAGTGTTCATCGCGAAGAAACTGAACATCCGCGTCGCCGGTTACGCCGCGACCAGCGACAACATCGGTGCCTTCAGCCGCACCTACATTCGGGAAGTGTTCGCCCGCGTCAAAGCGGTGCTCGATCTCTACGTGCTGTCGACCGAGCCGAAGTTCCTCGGCGGCCGCGAAGCGATCAACACCGCGCCAGAAATCGAGATGCTGCCGCCACCTTGAGCGGATCGTTGCCGCCGGACCAGCCGTCCGGCGGCGAGTGGCTTGCAAAAAAAGAAAGATCGGATCACGATTCTTTCCATGGAAATTCGAGAATCCAGTTCGACGACCTACTCGGCGGCCACGGTTGGCAAGCGCCGCGCCGCGCCGTCTGCTGCTGCTGCGGGCGAGGCGGCACCGGTACTGTCGAAAGCCGTGGTTCGCGCTGCCGGGCGGCTTGCACTGTCGCAGGTCCAACTGGCGAAAGCGCTGGGCCTGAGTCCGGCGACGGCATCGCGGCTCAATGCCGGCACCTGGACCTTGGTGCCGGATTCCAAGCCCTGGGAGCTGGCAACACTGCTGGTACGCGTCTACCGCTCGCTCGATGCCATCACCGGCGGCAAGGTCGATGCGATGCAGGCCTGGCTGCATTCCAGCAACAGCGCGCTCGGCGGCGAACCGGCGAAGCTGCTGGGTAGCTGCGAAGGCCTGATTCATGTCCTCCAGTATCTGGACGCCTCCCGCTCTCGCATCTGAGGCGCTCAGCCTCGAACTGCTGCTGTGGCGGGCCGTCGAGGCCCAGCACACGGTGGCCACGCGGGTGCTGGTCGACAGTCAGACCGAGCAGGAACTGCTCGAAGACATTCTCGAAGCGAACAAGCCGGCGGTGCCGGTCGAGTGTCAAACGCTCGACTACCTGCTGTTCACGCCGTTCCGCTACCCTTCCGCCCGCGGCGGCTCGCGGTTTCGCGAGGTGATCGACCCCGGCGTCTGGTACGGCGCTGAAACCGTGCAGGCCGCCTGCGCGGAAGTGGGCTACTGGCGCTGCCGCTTCGTCGCCGCGAGCGAAGGCCTGCGCTCGCTCGACGCGGTTGCCCACACATTGTTTCGCGCCCAGGCCGGCGGATTGGCCATCGATCTAGGTGCCCCGCCATTGGTCGCCGATGCTGCGCGGTGGATGCACCCGGACGATTACAGCGCCTGCCGCAGCCTCGCCCGCAGCGCCCGCGAAGCTGGCGTGCAGTTGCTCCGCTACGGGTCAGTGCGCGATCCCGACCACGCCGCCTGCGCGGCGGTGCTCGATTGCCGCGCCTTCAGCGGTGGACGCGGCATCACCACGCGGCAAACCTGGTTCCTGAGTGCCGATGCGCGGCGCGCATCCTGGGTGCGCACTGGCAGCCGGCCGTCGCGGCCGGAAGCGTTCGAGTTCGACTACTGCTGACCAGGCTGCAAAGCCTCGGCCATCAGCGCCGCAACGCGTGCGCGCCAGCCCGGTTCGTCATCAACGACCAGCGACAGCGGCATGCGCCGACGGACCACATCATCAACTGTTCGCGCC
>JAUXYM010000074.1 GCA_030694365.1 Nevskia sp.
ATCAATAACAAAATCAATATGTGTTTTGTTATTGAGGCGGCCGGCGCGGTCTACAACCCTGAGTCACTTCCTGCCATCATCGGCTTGCTTGTTCAACATTTTGAGGGCCGCCTCAATAACTTGAGAACGTTCTAGTCGACACAGCCGGCTATCAACCGCTACATCACGCCGGACGCAAGCTCCGGCATCTGCTCCAGCGCGTCTTCGATGATCTCCAGCGAATGCCGGCATTCCTGCTGGCTGGAGATGCCGCCGAGGCAGACCCGCACCGCTTCCGGCGCCGGGCCGGTGACGGTGAAGGCATCGGACACCACCACGCCGACGCCGCTGCTGCGCAGATGGGTGGCGAACTCGATGCGGTTCCACGGTGCCGGCACCCGCAGCCAGAGGTGGAAGGCTTCGGGCTGCGACGAGTAGTCGGCGCGCTTCAGCACCTCGGTGGCGATCGCCTGTCGCGCCCGTGATTCTTCGCGGATCGCTTCGGTGGCGAGCTTGACGGTGCCATCGTTGATCCACTGCGTGGCCAGCATCGTGGTGATCGGCGAGGCCATGACGCTCGAGGTACGCAGGCTCGACGACAGCCGCGCCGTGTAGCGCGTGTTCGGTGCCGCGAGGTAGCCGACTCGCAAACCAGCGCCGACGCACTTCGCGAAACCGGTGACATGGAACACCAGCTCCGGTGCCAGCACCGCGAGCGGCACCGGCGCGATGCTGGGCAGGAAACCGTAGGCATCGTCCTCGATGATCGGCACCGAGTAGCGGCGGGCGATCTCGACGATCGCTTCGCGGCGCGCCCGCGACATGGTCGCCGTCGTCGGGTTCAGAAAGGTGGGATTGCAGTACAGCGCTTTCGGCAACAGCGAGGCGCAGGCGGCACCGAAAGCTTCCGGGTCGATGCCTTCGTCATCGCTGGGCAGGCCCATCAACCGGATGCCGAGCTGGGCGGCGAGACCCTTGACGCCGGGATAGGTGATCGCTTCACAGCAGATCGTTTCGCCGGGCCGCGCCAGCACCGAGAACAGCGCCAGCAGTGCGGACTGCACGCCGGGTACCACCAGCACGCGGTTCGGCTGCAGATCCGGAATGCGCTCGCCGAGCCAACGGGCGCCGGCCTCGCGATCCGCCGGGCCACCGCCGAATTCCTGATAGCGCAGCAGCGCGTGCAGATCCGGCACCTCGCGCAGCGCGGCGAAACCGGCGCGCAGGCGCTGCTGGATGCTGCCGTCCTGCGGCTCCGGCGGCATGTTCATGGTCATGTCGATCAGGCCGACGGCGGCCGGCGTGCGGACCAAGGTCGGCGTCGGTGCGGCCGGCAATACGAAGGTGCCGCGGCCGGCCTGGGAGTCGATCAGCTTGCGGCGCTGCGCTTCGGCGTAGCCGCGCGACACGGTGGTGAAGTTGAGATCGAGATGCTTGGCCAGCGCGCGCAAGGGCGGCAGGCGCTGCTCGGCGGCGAGCCGGCCAGACTGGATGTCGTCGGCAATCGCGTCGGCAATCGCGATATAGGCAGGCTTGGTGCTGGCCCGGATCATGGCGGCCCAGCGGTTCGGCGTCGTGCTCATCGAAAAGGATCTCGGATTCAGTGCGGCCGGTCAGTCGACCCCTCATGCGACGCCGTGCGGCGAATCAGGAATTCCGCCACCGCAGTTACGCCAGCCTCAAGCGAACCGAGACGCCGCAAAAAAAATTCATCTCAATTCATCGTTCTGCGTCGATGATCGCACGGTGATCGCATCAAGTGAAGGCAGGAATGGCATATCGCTTGCTGGACTTCAGCGGCCGCGCCAGCTTGCGCGCCATCGGCCTACTGCAAGACTTGTATCAATGGGGGTAGGGGTCATGCCCGAAGTCCACTTCCGCGTGCGCTGGCCTGATCAGTCGGCAACCCGCTGCTATTCGCCGTCGACAACCATCCGTCGTGCCCTGGGGCCTGGCCAGAGTTATCCGCTCGGCGAGTTCGTGTCGATCAGCCGCGCGGCGCTGGAGCGCGGCAGTGAACGAGTACGCCGCAAGCATGGCTTCGCCTGTGGCCATGCCGAGATGCAGATCGCGATCATCGAAAGCTTCGCCGCCCGCTTCGCCAACCAGCCCGATGCCCAGGTGACGATCGAGGCTTACGAGGACTGACGGCCAGGAGCCCGCGATTCACAAGCGAAGCGATCTCACGCAGAGAACGCGGAGGACGCAGAGAAAAGCCCACGCGGGAACCATGATGGAAACAGCTGTTCCGTCTTTCCTCGCTTCGCTGTTGCCGTTCTCTGCGTCCTCCGCGTTCTCTGCGTGAGACCCGCCTTTCAGCGCCCCATCAAGCTACCGCCTGCTTCGCCAGCTTGCCGGCAATGTTCAGGCTGACCAGTCCGAAACCCGCCGCGACGATGATCGACAGGATGTTGATGACCAGCGGATTGCCGAAGTTCAGTGCCATGAAGGTTTCGTTGCTGAGCTTGTTGGCGCTCAGCAGGTAGGCAAACGTCGAGGCATAGCCGATCACGGTGGCCGGAATCGCGCCGAAGATCGGCAGGTTCGCAGCCAGCGCCATCATCGCCGTGGTGGCACCGACGACGATCGCAGGCCACATCGCACCCGGCAGCGGCACCGGCACGTTGAGGATGATCAAGCTGGCAACGCTGGCCAGTACTACGCCGAGGCTGCCGCAGATGATCAAATTCTTGAAGGCTTCCTTGCTGCCGCCGAGTGCAACACCCATGCAGGTGGCGAGAAACACCGCCCAGATGAAAAACATGCCGTAGGTCAGCGCGAGGTAGGTGAGCACGGCGCCGAGGACGCCGAGCGGAACCGCGAGTGCATTGACGAATTTCATGAAGTGACTCCTTGGAATGGTTGAGAACTGCCTGGATCAACGAAGGACTTCATGACAGGAACGGCCGGATTCCCGGTTGCCGCATTCGGGACCCGCAGGTCAGAAGACCGGATACCGGCCATGGCCGTTTCACGGCCGGCATCCGGGTACCGCGACAACTCGGGAGACAACAGCAATCGACGTTCGGCGGCCCGGCAGCCAGCGCCCGGCCATGTCGACCTTGACGCCATCAGAACGAGATGAAGAAGCCGACGTTGTAGTTCGAGGTGTTGATCGTCGCGCCACTGTTCGCTTTCGACTTGGCGTCGGTGTACTCGGTGGTCACGGTCAGGTTGGCGAGCAGCTTGTGATACAGGCCGATCGTGTACTTACTGTTCGCCTTCAGCAGCGCGCCGCCATCGGCATCACCACTGGTGGTGTTCAGACGGCTGATGCCGTAGTTCGCGCCAAGCGTGGTCTTGTCGTAGGTGTAGGTCGCCTGGAGGTAGCCACCCTGGGAAACGCGCGCCTTGCCGGTCGGCGAGAAGCCTTCGATGAAGTACGAATACGCACCCAGACCTTCACCGTAGTAGTAGTGACCAACGATGGCGGCGCCGGCATAAGCGATCTTGCCCGTGAAATCACCGCCGAGCGCGACCGGATTGCTGTCGGTCAAGGTGGCACCGGCACCGGCCACGGTCAGCTCCTGCTTCTGATAAAGACCGCTGACCGAAGCGAAGCCGTTGAGGGCGGTGGTAGCGCCGAACTTGTACTTGACCTGCGCCTGCACCTGCGGTGCCGGCTTCGCCGACGCCGACGAACCGGCACCGATGCCAGTCAGCGGAATCGCATCGAGCGGCTGGTAGATGCCGATCGCGGCGGTCGGGCCGCTGAAGTTCGGCGTGATGTAGGTGATGCCGGCGTTCGGTGTGGAGAACAAATGGCCGAAGCCGATGGTGCCCAGCGTGGTGTTGGCCGGCGAGGTCGCGGTGCGGACGCTGGCAACACCGACGGCGATCAGGGTGATGTCGTTGACGATGGCGTCGAAGCCGAGCATCGAGTAGTCGCGGCCGACTTTCAGGGTGCCGAGTTCGGCAGTGCTGAACGTGGCGTAGACCTGTCTGATGTCGAGATTCGGGCTGCCGAGCGCGACGTTGCCGGCACCGGAACCGAGATTCGGACCGTTGCCGAACGCGAAGTCATTGTTGGCGACCCCAGGGTAAAAGCCGTAAACCACGGCCGTATCGACGCCGGAAACCTGAGTCTTGACACCGAGGACGATGCCGTTCGGCAAGTTGCCCGAGTTCAGCGACGAGGCATGGCTCGATGCTCCCGCCGGCGCGCCGCAGAGCAGGCTGCCGGCGACCATGCCGGGATTCTTGTCGCAATTGGTGAACGTGTAATTGGTGTTGACGTTGCCTGAAACGCTGAACGTGATGCCGCCGGTTTCAACGGCAAAAGCCTGTGCGGCACCGCTACCGAAGCCGGTGCCGAGGAACATCAATGCGGCGCTGCCGCGCGCCAGAATGCGGGTGTTGCAGGTCATGGTGTGGCTCCCTAGGGTTGATCGATCGAACGCAGCGAGACGGCTTGGAACCCGAAGCGCTCGCTGCCGGGTTCGGCGATCGGAGGAGCAAACGATGTGCCAACTGTTGCAGTTAAATAGCGATCAATAGTGAAAATTGTTCTGCAATGTGTTGCCTGACAAGGGGATTTCATCGCACGACAATTTTTTGCGCGGCCGGCGGCAAAGCGACTCGTAGAACCGGCTTCAGCGAGATGCGATCACTCCGGAAGTTCGGATGAAAATCGATCTTTATTAATTGTTTTTAATAGATTTTATCGGGAACAAAACGATTCGAAAGCTCGCCCCTAGCATGCGATCACTGTCGAAATGGACCGCCGAGTTTCTGGCTGAAAACTTCTAAATCACTCCGCAACAGTTCTCAGCGCCTGAGCCGAGTGCACCTTTTCGCAGCATGTACCCAGCAGTTTTGGCGATTGAAGGCTGGATAGACCGAAACAATGACGAAACATCACAATCACTTACAGCCAATGTTTCGAACTGGTGCAAGCATTGTGCGATCACTGGGCATCCTGTGCAGCGGCACTGGAACGCTCATAAAACGCGGGCAAGGGGGACGAGCGCCACTGAAGCCCCCACGAGCCGCTAATGTTTTCAGCGCTTGAACGCTATGAAATCACAGCCTGTATCGGCACGTGCGCGGGACTCGACGTTGCGCACAACGCTCCCAAACGCTTTGCGCACTATTCTGGCGCGCAAAATCAGGGCGCGCGCCCTGATTTCAGGCGGGATGTTCCTCTCTAAGGCCACTGCCGATGGCGACACCGGCGGCGACTACGACGCTGGCTGATCGACCTGCCGATCAAAACTTCAGGGAAACCAACAATTTCCCATAGCGATTGCACAGTGATCGCATTTTTTTGCCGATCGATGGCACGTGGCTTGCGATACCTCCAGCGTGACGCCGCCCTCTGGCGCACTACCCTTCACCCGCTTTCCACCGTCCCCATTGCGCCGCTCGTTTGCGCCGCCATCAGCCAGGAGTCGATCCATGCCAGCAGTCACCACCACCCCGACCAAGAAAGGCGATTTCTTCGTCGATTACGAAGAGAAGGTCTTTGAAGATGTGAAGGCCAAGCCCGGCGAGAAAGCGCTGGTGACTTTCCACACCGTGGCCTTCGAAGGTTCGATCGGCCTGGTCAACATCCTTCAGGCCAAGCGCCTGCAGCGGAAAGGCTTCGAAACCTCGATCCTGCTCTACGGTCCGGGCGTGACCTTGGGCATCCAGCGCGGCTTCCCGACCATCGGCGATGAAGCCTTCCCGGGCGCGCAGAACTTCTCCGGCCAGCTGAACGCGTTCATGGCCGAAGGCGGCAAGGTCTATTGCTGCCGCTTCGCGCTGCAGATGCTCTACGGCCACGGCGAGCACTCGCTGCTGCCGGGCATCCGCCCGATCAATCCGCTCGACGTGCTGGACCTGTGCCTGATGCATCGCGAAGGCGCGTTCTGCATTCACACCTGGACCGTCTGATTCCCGTCGTCCGCTGTCCTTGAGCCCCACCCGGCTGGCCAGAGCCTGCGAGCGCTCCCCAACGCGCGCAGTCCCCGGTCAGCCGGTTGGTGGCGTTTTTCCTGCATGCACACCGGAACCTGCCGGACTTCAACGGACTCCCGTCATGCCCGCAAACAACATCGTCCGAGTCGCTGCCGCCCAACTGAATCCGGTGCTCGACTCCGCGACTGGCACTGTCGACAAGGTGCTGAAGGCGATCGCCGACGCCGCCATTGAGGGTGCGCAACTAATCGTGTTCCCGGAAACGGTAGTGCCGTACTACCCCTATTTCTCGTTCGTCACGCCCGCGGTTTCGATGGGCGCGATTCATCTGCAGCTGTACGAAGACTCGCCGACCATTCCCGGCCCGATCACCGATGCGATTGCCGCTGCCGCGAAAGCCGCCGGCATCGTCGTGGTGATCGGCGTCAACGAACGCGATCACGGCACGCTCTACAACGCCCAGGTGATCTTCGATGCCGACGGCACGATGCTGCTCAAGCGCCGCAAGATCACCCCGACCTATCACGAGCGAATGATCTGGGGCATGGGCGATGGCTCCGGCCTGAAGGTGGTCGACTCGGCTGTGGGCCGCATCGGCGCGCTGGCCTGCTGGGAGCACTACAACCCGCTGGCCCGTTATGCGCTGATGGCGCAGCACGAGGAAATCCACTGCTCGCAGTTCCCGGGCTCGCTGGTCGGCCCGATCTTCGCCGATCAGATGGAAGTGACCATGCGCCACCACGCGCTGGAATCCGGCTGCTTCGTGGTCAACGCCACCGCCTGGCTGACGCCAGAACAGAAGCGTTCGCAAGCGCCCACGCCCGAACTGGAAAAAGCCTTCGCCGGTGGCTGCTACACCGCGATCATCACGCCCGAAGGCCGCCACCTGGTCGAGCCGCTGCGCGATGGCGAAGGCATCTTGATCGCCGACTGCGACATGACGCTGATCACCAAGCGCAAGCGAATGATGGATTCGGTCGGCCATTACGCGCGTCCGGAGCTGCTGAGCCTGGTCCTCGATTCCCGCTCCACCGCGCCCGTTTCAGGCTTGCCGACACCCGACACAGCGATGCCGCTGAGCGTCTCCGAAACGCAGGCTCTCGACGCTCCGAGTTCAGACCGGGTCATCGCCCTGCCTGACGCCCGCAAGACCGCGCTGCGCTGATTCTTGCTTGAAGTCCTTGTTCATTGATCCAGGAGCCGTCCATGGAAACCGCCAACACTTCGCAACTGCTGACCGAACTGCAATCGCAGGGGCTGCGTCTGGCTGATGCTTCCGCCGGCGCGCCCAGCCGCCGCGGCGGCGCCGGCCCGAGCGACCACAAGGCGGTGACCGTCGACGGCCGCACGATCATGGTGCCGGTGCACTCGGCAGGTGCGATGGCGTCGGCCTATGAAATTGGCCTGCCGCGCGCCGATGGCACGGCGGTGCTGATGCGTAACACCATCCCGATCAAGGAAATCTCATTCCCGAAACAGCCGCGCTTTTACAAGATGCAGACCTTCGACGGCATTCCGTATTGGAAGATCGCCACCCTGCACGGTGCCGACGTGCTGGCGACCACGGTGCTGCAGACCTGCGTGCGCTACGGCCGCCGAGCGACGTCTTGCCAGTTCTGCGCGATCGGCGAATCGCTGGCCGCCGGCCGCACGATCAATCGCAAGACACCGGAGCAGCTCGGCGAAGTAGCTCGCGCCGCGATGCTGCTCGACGGCATCAAGCACATGGTGATGACCACCGGCACGCCGAACTTCACCGATCGCGGTGCCGAGATTCTTTGCGAATCCGCATTCGGCGTGAAGGCCGCCACCGTCGCCCACGCCGGCTTCGCCAGCGGACTGCCGATCCAGGCGCAATGCGAACCACCGGACGACGCCCGCTGGTATCAGCGCATGAAGAACGCCGGTGTCGACGCGCTGGGCATGCACATCGAAGCGGTCACCCAATCGGTGCGCAAACAGATCATGCCGGGCAAGGCCACGGTCAACATCGAGCAGTACCTGACCGCCTTCGACGATGCCGTGCAGGTGTTCGGCCGCGGCCAGGTTTCGACTTACATCCTGTACGGCCTCGGCGATACCCGAGAGGCGGTGCTTGCGATGAGCGAAAAACTCATCGCGCTCGGCGTCTATCCCTTCGTGGTGCCGTTCGTGCCGATCCACGGCACGCCGCTGCAGGACCAGCGCTCGCCGAATCCAGTCGAGATGCGCGAGCTGCTCGAACCGCTCGGCAAGATGCTGGTTGCCGGCGGTTTGAAGTCCGCCGACATCAAGGCCGGCTGCGGCAAGTGCGGTGCCTGCTCGTCGCTGTCGGCCTATGAAAAAGCCTGAGGCCATGACTGCCGCCGACTGGATTCCCGCCTGCGCCGCCAGCGAAACCGTCGCCACCTATCGGCCGGTGGAGTACCGCGTGAAGCTGGCGACCGAAAGCTGGGAACTGCGCGAAGCGCTGGCGCTGCGCCGCGCGGTGTTCTGCGCCGAGCAGCGGCTGTTCAATTTCACCGATGCCGACGACATCGACGAGGCCGGCGCGCTGACCCTGGTCGCCGTGTCCTGCATCCACAGCATGGCCGAGGACGTGGTCGGCACGGTGCGTGTGCACGCGCTCGGCAATGGCATCTGGCAGGGCTCGCGGCTCGCCGTGCGTCGCGATTACCGCGGCCAGGCCTGGCTCGGCAGCGAACTGATCCATCTCGCCGTCAGCCTCGCTCATGCCCGTGGCGCAACACGTTTCATCGCCCAGGTGCAGCAGCAGAACGTGGCGCTGTTCGAGCGTCTGCACTGGCACGCGATCGAAGCCATCGAACTGCGTGGCCGGCCGCACATGCGGATGGAAGCGGATCTCGCCCACTACCCGCCGTGCGCGTCTGTCGAGCGCGGCTTCCTGACGACCTTGCGGAGTGCCGCGTGAGCGCTGCACTCGACAACCTGATCGCCGAGCTGCGAACCGGACGCGGGCTTGCCCACAAGCGCGACATCAGTGCTGTTGTCGCCACGCTCGGGATCGGCGGCAACAGCGTCATCCAGGTCGGCGATGACTGCGCGGCAATTCCCGATCCATCCGGCAACGGCTGGCTGCTGCTGGCGATCGAAGGTTTTCTCAGCGAGTTCGTCGAGCGCGAACCGGCGTTCGCCGGCTGGTGCGGCGTGATGGTCAACGTCTCCGACATCTACGCGATGGGCGGCCGGCCGATCGCCGTCGTCGATGCGATCTGGAGTCGCGACGCAACGCACGGCAGCGCCATCCTTGAAGGCATGGCGGCGGCCGCGAAGGTCTACGGCGTGCCGGTGGTCGGCGGGCACTCGAATGCGCGGGCCGGCAACGAACAACTGTCGGTCGCGATTCTCGGCCACGCCAATGCCTTGCTGAGCAGCTTCGAAGCGAAGCCCGGCGACGCGCTGATCTCGGTCGTCGATCTGCGTGGCGGTTATCGCCAGCATTTCTCGAACTGGGATGCCGCCAGCGGCACCGATCCGGAACGCCTGCGCGGCGATCTGGAAATCCTGCCGAAGCTCGCCGAAGACAAGCTCTGCTGTGCCGCCAAGGACATCAGCAATGCCGGCCTGCTGGGCACCTTGCTGATGCTGCTCGAATGTTCGGGCATCGGCGCCGAAGTCGATCTCGACCAAGTACCGATGCCGGCCGATGCCGACGCGACGCGCTGGCTGCTGCACACCTTCCCGAGCTACGGCTTCCTGCTGGCCGTGCGGCCGAGCCGGGTCGACGACGTGCTGGCGCGCTTTCATGCGTGCGATCTCTCGGCATCGGCGATCGGCCGCTGCACCACTACTCGTCAACTCCACTTGAGCGAAGACGGCGATACCGCGCTGGCCTGGGATTTTGAGGAAGAGGGGCTGATCGGCTGTGCGCCATCCCCCAACCAACAACGTCATTCCCGCGCAGGCGGGAATCCAGTTCCGACCAATCCGCCACCGCCCGAAAACTGGATTCCCGCCTGCGCGGGAATGACGGATTGAAAGTACGGCACCCCACCACTGACGCCTGCCCACCTCAAGCCAATGCCTGAAGTCCGCTTCGAAGTCCGCTGGCCCGACGACTCCACTTCACTGTGCTACTCGCCGTCGTCGACGATCCGCGACTACTTCAATCCTGGCCAGCCGTATTCGCTGAAGGACTTCGTGCGCCTGAGCCAGGCCGCGTTGACGATGGCCAGCGAAAGAGTGCGCCAGCGCTACGGCTACGCCTGTTCGAGCGCCGCGCAGCAGCTTTCCGAAATCGAACGTCGCGCGAAAGACTACGAAACCCGCGCCGACGCCACCGTCACCGTGCTGCGCTTCGAATAAGCCGCAGCACCTGTCCCTGCCCGGAACACGATGAACGACATGACCCGCCATCTCCCAGCCAATCCCCAGCCCAATCCCCAGCTAAATCATTACCCCGTCATCGTCATCGGTGGCGGCCAAGCCGGCCTGTCGGCGAGCTGGCATCTGAAGCAGCGCGGCATCGCGCATGTGGTGTTCGAGAAGAACTGCATCGCCTACGAATGGCGCGAACGGCGCTGGGATTCGTTCTGTCTGGTGACGCCGAACTGGCAGTGCACCCTGCCGGGCTTCCCGTATCAGGGCAACGATCCTTACGGCTTCATGCTCAAGGATGAGATCGTTCAATACATCGAAGCCTTCGTGGCCAGCTTCGATCCGCCGGTGCTCGAAGGCGTTGGCGTCACCAAACTATCGCGCTCGGATACCGGCGGCTACCTCGTTTCCACATCGATAGGCGAATACTCCGCCGACGAAGTAATCATCGCCGTCGGCGGCTATCACCTGCCGACCAAGCCGAAGGCCGCCGAGCGCCTGCCGGCGGACCTGCTGCAACTGCATGCGCCGCAGTACCGCAACGCCGATGCGCTGCCGCCGGGCGCGGTGCTGGTGGTCGGCACCGGCCAGAGCGGCTGCCAGATTGCCGAGGATCTGCATCTCGCCGGCCGCAAGGTCCATCTCTGTGTCGGTGGTGCGCCGCGCGCGCCGCGCCAGTATCGCGGCAAGGATGCGGTCGAATGGCTGAACCAGATGGGCTATTACGACATCGGCATCCACGAGCATCCGAACAAGGAAAGAGTTCGCGCCAAGGCCAACCATTATCTCACCGGCCGCGACGGTGGCCGCGAGATCGACCTGCGCAAGTTCGCCAGCGAAGGCATGGCGTTGTACGGCCGCCTGAACGACATCGTCGGCACCAAGCTGACGCTGAAGCCCGATCTCGGACAGAACCTCGATTCCGCCGATGTGACCCTGGAATCGATCAAGGACACCATCGACGCGTTCATCGCCAATAGCGGTATCGATGCACCGGTCGAACCGCGTTACCTGCCGGTCTGGAAGCCGGCCGCGGAACGCACTGAACTCGATTTCGCCGAAGCGGGCATCACCACCGTGATCTGGTGCATCGGCTACAAGGCCGACTTCACCTGGGTCGACGTGCCGGTGTTCGACGGCCGCGGCTATCCCGGTCACGACCGCGGCATCACCACCGTGCCCGGCCTCTATTTCCTCGGCCTGCCGTGGCAGTACACCTGGGGCTCGGGCCGCTTCTCCGGCGTGGCGCGCGATGCGGCGCATCTGGTCGAGCGTATTGCTTCGAGGCTGTATACCGCACCTCGCGCAACAGCCGGGTTGAATGCGCTGGCGCTGGGGAGTTAATGCGCTTTTTGCTCCCTCCCCCATTCACGGGGGAGGGCTGGGGAGGGGCGGTTGAAGTGAGCGCTACCGTCAACCGCCCCCATCCCGACCTTCCCCCGCAAGCGGGGGAAGGAGCAAAGCTAAGCCGCCAGCCGCTGATGGAAGCGCAGGAAGGCGTCCAGCATCGCCTGCGGCGCTTCGGTCTGCGGGTAATGGCCGATGCCTGGCAGCAGGGTGACATCGGGGTTCGGAATCAGCTGCTGGTAGCGCTCGACCATGTGCGCACCCGAGATCGGATCGAGCGCGCCATCGATCACATGCAGCGGCACCACCGTGGTCTGCAGCGCGCCGACCCAGCGGTCGCGGTTGGCACGCCGTTCGAGGATGTAGCGAATCAGCCGATGCAGCTTGCGATGGCCGTTGTCGTGCGCGAGCAGCAACCAGAACACTTTCAGTTCTTCGGCTGAAGGCTTGGTCTGCGGCCCGAACACCCGCTTGAAGCTGAGCATGAAGCGCTGCTCGGTCATCACTGCAGCCACCAGCGGGCCGAGCATCGACAGCAGCAGTTTCTGCGCGCGCGAGGCGCGATGGGTTTCCGGAAACAGGCCGCCGTTGAGCAGTACGCAGGAGGCGATTTCCAACGAGGCATCGCCGGCCGCGCGGCGCGCCGTATCGCGTGCCAGCAGTTCCTGCGCCACGGTATCGCCGACATCATGGGCGAGCAGATGCACGCGCCGCACGCTGCGATCGCGGAGCAGCGCTTCGGCGATATCGGCCTGCACCGTGATCGGATAATCCTGACCCGAAGGCTTCGCGGAGAATCCGTAGCCGAGCATGTCGAAGGCCAGCAGATGCCCGAAGCTCAGGTTCAAGCCGGCCCAGATCGGGTACCAGTCGAACGAAGCCGTAGGGAAGCCGTGCAGGCACAGCAGCGAAACGTCCTGGTCGCTTGCCGCACCGGCTTCGCGGACGAAGATCGGCTGGCCCTGATGATCGAAGCACAGGCCATCGCTCCGCCATTGCACCAGCGCGGCGAGGCTCAGACCCGGGCAGGCGGTCACGTGCGGTACGAGGGATCGGTCTTGTCGAGCTTGCGCAGCAGGCCCGGCCAGACGAGGCCGGCACCCATGCCGCGCGTCGCTTCCTTCAGTTGGCGCATGCCGCCGTCGAGGATGTTCTGCGGAATCATCAGCAGGTTGTCGACGTTCGCGCCGCCGGTGCCCATCGCCCGCACCTGGATGTTGCAGGCGCTTTCGAAGAGGTACATCGCGACCCAGGCCTCGGCGACCGAACTGCCGACGGTCAGCAGGCCATGGTTCTTCAGCATCAGATAGGTGTTGCTGCCGAGATCGCGGACCAGGCGCGGCCGCTCGTCTTCGAGCAGGGCCACGCCTTCGTAGTCGTGACAGCCGAGCGAGGACATCACGAAGATCGATTGCTGCGAGATCGGCAACAAGCCTTCCTTGCGCGCCGACACGGCAACGCCATTCGCCGAATGCACGTGCAGCACGCAGTGGGCATCCTCGCGCGCCGCGTGCACGGCACTGTGGATGACGAAGCCGGCCGGGTTGATCGGATACGGCGACTCCATGACCTTGTTGCCCGAGAGATCGACCTTGACCAGGCTCGACGCGGTGATCTCGTCGAACAGGAAGCCGTAGGGGTTGATCAGGAAGTGGTGGTCGTTGGGGTGCTCCGGCCCCGGCACCCGCGCCGAGATATGGGTGAACACCAGATCGCTCCAGCCGAACATCGCGACCAGCCGGTAGGCGGCGGCGAGATCGACCCGCAGCTGCCACTCCTCGGGCGATACCTTGCTGCGGACTTCAGGGATTTCCAATTTTTCTTGGGCAGTCATGGCGGTCTCCTCCGTCGTTGCCGTGCGTCTCTGTGATTGGACGATGCCATAGCCAACGGAAAACGGGCAGCCGGGTCATCCCGGACTGCCCGTCGGCAAAGCGTCCCGAATTCAGCCTTAAGCGGTGGCTTCCAGCACCCGTGACGTCGAACGGCTGCGGCCGCTGACCTTGGCCAGCGCGTTGAGCAGCAGTTCGACATGGTGTTGCGGCGCGTTGAAAACTGACCCGCTCTGCGCATTGAAAATTGACCAGGGCTGGAGGCTGAGGGCGTGGGCCTTCAGCGTGTTTTGATTCTATTGAGGCGGCCCTCAAAATGTTGAACAAGCAGGCCGACGGTGGCAGGAAGTGACTCAGGGTTTTAGACCGCGCCGGCCGCCTCAATAACAAAAAACACATTGATTTTATTATTGATTTTGCCACGTGTCGGCACGAGCGAAGAATGCGGCTGGCGAGATTCACTG
>JAUXYM010000079.1 GCA_030694365.1 Nevskia sp.
GCGCTGGTCGATGACATCAAGAAGATCGTCAAGTCGACCCAGCGGCCGGAAGTGCTGGCCGGCGTCGGCGGCTTCGGTGCGCTGGTGACCATCCCGAAGAAGTACAGGCAGCCGGTGCTGGTCTCCGGCACCGACGGCGTCGGCACCAAGCTGCGCCTCGGCATCGAGTCCGGACGGGTCGAAGGCCTGGGCCAGGATCTGGTCGCGATGTGCGTCAACGATGTGCTGGTCAACGGTGCCGAGCCGCTGTTCTTTCTCGACTACTACGCCACCGGCAAGCTCGATACCAGCATTGCTTCGGCGGTCATCAAGGGCATCGCTCGTGGTTGCCGGCAGGCCGGTTGCGCGCTGGTCGGTGGCGAGACCGCCGAGATGCCGGGCATGTACCAGCACGGCGATTTCGATCTGGCCGGCTTCTGCGTCGCCGTGGCGGAGCGGAAAAAGCTGATCGACGGCACCAAGATCAAGCCTGGCGATGTGCTGATCGCGCTGCCGTCGTCGGGTCCGCATTCGAACGGCTATTCGCTGATCCGCAAGATTCTCGAAGTCAGCCGCGCCACCTATGGCGAGAAGCTCAGCAAGGGCACCTTGATCGAAGCGCTGATGCAGCCGACCACGATCTATGTCAAGCCGATCCTGGCGCTGCTCGAAGCCGGCCTGCCGATCCGTGGCATGGCCCATATCACCGGCGGCGGCATCACCGGCAATCTGACTCGCATGTTCCCGAAGGGCACCTCGGCGGTCGTCGACATGGCGAGCTGGCAGCGGCCGGACGTTTTCAGCTGGCTGCAGGAGCAGGGCAATGTCGCGGAAGACGAGATGCGCCGGGTGTTCAACTGCGGTGTCGGCTTCGTCATCGTGGTGCCGAGGCTGAAGGCCGACGATGCGCTGGCCGCGCTGCGCGCCTCGAAGCTCAAGGCCTGGATGCTGGGCGAGGTGGTCAAGGGTAATCCGGACGAGGTCCAGTACGCCTGAGGCTGCTGCCGTGACCGTTGCTGTGAAGGGGCGCGCGCGGCTGGTGGTGCTGATCTCCGGGCGCGGCCGCAATCTGGCAGCGCTGATCGCGGCCGTGAACGATGGCCGCATCGCCGCTGACATCGTCGCGGTGATCAGCAATCGCGCCGATGCCGCCGGCCTGGCCCTGGCGCGTGAAGCCGGCGTGCCGGTGCAGGTGCTGCCGCATGTCGATTACCCGGATCGCGCCGCCTTCGATGCCGCGCTGGCCGCGGCATTGCGGGCGCTCGATGCCGACATCATTGCGCTTGCCGGTTTCATGCGCATCCTCACTGAAAACTTCGTGCGTGAGTTCGAAGGGCGGATGCTGAATATCCATCCCTCGCTGCTGCCGCGCCACAAGGGCCTGAACACCCATGCGGCGGTGCTGCGCGATGGCGACGCCGAGCACGGCGCGACGGTGCACTTCGTCACCCCGCAGCTCGATGGCGGCCCGCTGGTGATTCAGGGAAGGTTCACGGTATCGGCGCAAGATGGTGCCCAGCAACTCGCCGAACGCGTGCTGGAGCAGATCGAATGCCGGATCTATCCGCAGGCGGTGGCCTGGATGGCACGAGGCGAATTGCGCTGCGAGCAGGGCGTGCCGCGTTTTCGCGATCGCCCCTTGTCCGCTGTTCTGAGCCTTGATGATCTGGAGCCTGGTTTTCGATGAACACTTTCCGATGAACACCCCCAACGCGCTGCGCAAGCTGCTGCTCGCTGTCGCGATCGTCACGGCTGGCAGTGTCCAGGCCGCCGCAGCGGTCGATGCGCCGCTGCCGGCGCTGAGCCTGGTCTACAGCGTCAATTACGGCGGCATCGGTGCCGGTGATGCCGATGTCAGCCTGAAGCCCGATCCCACAGTCGGGGCCAAAGCCGGCTGCTACATCTATGAAACCAGGACGCGGCCAGTCGGCTTCATCAAGATGCTGTTCGGCTCGCCGAATCAGGTCAGCCGCTTCTGCGTGGAAGGCGGCGTGGTGCGCTCGCAGCGTTTCGAATCAGTGCTCGAAAACGACGACAAGCAGAGCTATGTGCTCGATTTCGACTACGCCAAGCGTCAGGTCACTGACGAGAACGGCGTGGTCCGCGAGATTCCCTCAGAGGCGGTCGACAGCTTCGCGCTGCAGCAGGCCGTGCGTCTCTGGGTGGCGAAGCACGCCGCCGATGCGTCGCCGCCGCTCGCCGAGTTCACCATGGTCGATCGCAAGAACCTGACGCACTACCAGTTGAAGCTGGCCGGTCGGGAAACGATCAAGACCCCAGCCGGCAGCTTCGAGACCATTCGTCTGGAACGCATCGACAACCCGGACAAGGTTGGCCGTTTCTGGCTCGCTGCCGAGCGTGACTGGATGCCAGTGAAGATCGAGACCAAGAGCGGCAACAAGCCGACCGCGGTGCTGACGCTCAAACGCTGAGGCTGTCGAGTAGATCGGGCGTAGGTCGGGCCTCGCCGACGGTCTTCAGGTCCGATATCGGTGCCATCGGGCGCGGCCCGGCCTACAACGCTGGCTACAGCATGTAGCCCGGATGCAATCCCATGTGCGCTAACTTAGAAGGGCGATTTGTTTTACGCTTTCGATCGTCATGGGCGAAAGGGGACGACGATGGCTTTAGGCGAGCAGTCGGTTGAAGGGGTTTCGGTGGGTTTGGGGGAAGACTGGCCGATTGTGGAATCGCTACTGCCGTCCGGGTGGCAGGAGCAGGCGCGTCATCTGGGCGCGTTCCGGCGGG
>JAUXYM010000081.1 GCA_030694365.1 Nevskia sp.
ATCAAGCTGATCCGCACACTGCAAGAAGAGCAGTTCCTGCCGCTCAAGGCCATCAAAGCCCTGTTCGACGACGATCAGAACTTCGAATTCACGCCGCGACAGCGCAGCATCTTCGCGAGCATGCGCGAGGAAATGCTGAACCGTGCGCGCCAGAGCCCGCTGGGGCCCCCGTCGCATGCCATGGCCGAGGCCCTTGGCTTGAGCCACGAGGACTTCAGCGAACTCCAGAAGGTGGGTGCCATCCGCGTCGACCCGGAACGGCTCACACCCGACGAAGAGGAAGTCCTGCGCCAGTTCGCCACGCTGCGCCACAGCGGCATGACCGCCGCGCGCGGCTTCTCGGCCCGCCACATCGAGATCGTGCAGGCGTCGGCCGATCTGCTGTTCGAGCAGGAACTGAAGCTGTTCAGCGAATTGCTGACCGACCTGCGCGACGACGAAATCCCGGTACTGATGGCACGCGCCATCCCCGCCATCAACCGGATCTTCGCCGTGTTGCACGAGCGCAAGCTGCGCGCGTTCGTCGCGCGGTACGCACCACAGGCCGGCAAGCGCAAGACCGCCGGGAAACCCGCCGCGGCCGGCGGTACCAAGTCCGGCAAGCAGCGCGCAGGCAAAACGGCCTGAGGGCTCGGCTTGTCGCCGCCGGCTCGCGCCCGGCCCGCAATCTCAACCTCCGAACGCGGCGATTCCGGTCTGCGCCCGGCCCAGTATCAGCGCGTGCACGTCGTGCGTGCCTTCGTAGGTATTGACGGCTTCGAGATTCAGCACGTGGCGGATGACGTGGTACTCGTCCGAAATGCCGTTGCCGCCGTGCATGTCGCGCGCCATGCGGACGATGTCCAGCGCCTTGCCACAGTTGTTGCGCTTGATCAGCGAGACCATTTCCGGCGCGGCCATGCCTTCGTCCATCAGGCGCCCGACTCGCAGCGCGGCATGCAGACCCAGGCCTATCTCGGTCTGCATGTCGGCGAGTTTTTTCTGGATCAGTTGATTGGCAGCCAAAGGACGGCCGAACTGCTTGCGCGCCAGGGTGTAATCGCGCGCCGCATGCCAGCAGAATTCAGCCGCACCCATCGCGCCCCAGGCGATGCCGTAGCGCGCCTTGTTGAGACAGCCGAACGGTCCCTTCAGCCCGCTGACATTCGGCAGCAGGTTTTCGGCCGGAACGAATACGCTGTCCATCACGATCTCGCCGGTGATCGAGGCCCGCAGGCTGAACTTGCCCTCGATCTTGGGTGCGGACAGGCCCTTCATGCCCTTCTCGAGCACGAAGCCGCGGATTTGCCCAGCGTCGACCTTGGCCCAGACCACGAATACGTCGGCGATCGGCGAATTGGTGATCCACATCTTGGCGCCACTCAGCAGATACCCGCCATCCACGGCGCGCGCGCGCGCGATCATGCTGCCGGGATCGGAACCGTGGTCGGGCTCGGTCAGGCCGAAGCAACCCACCCACTCCCCGCTGGCGAGTTTCGGCAGGTACTTCTGCTTCTGCGCCTCGGTGCCATAGGCGTAGATCGGGTACATCACCAGGGAGGACTGCACGCTCATCGCCGAGCGATAACCGGAATCCACGCGCTCCACCTCGCGCGCGATCAGGCCGTAGGCGACGTGGCTCACGCCCGGGCAGCCATAGCCGTGGAGCGATGCGCCGAGCAGGCCCAAGGCACCCATCTCGCTCATGATCCCGCGATCAAAATGCTCGTTCCGGTGCGCATCACGCACGCCCGGCAGCAGACGCTCCTGGCAGTAGCTGCGCGTGGCCTCGCGCACCAGGCGCTCCTCATCGCTGAGTAGCGATTCCAGCAGCAGCGGGTCTTCCCACTGAAAAGCGGCTCGGGTCATGGTAGGTCGGTAGGGCTCAAGAAAGAAATAAGGTGGACGCGCGAATCAAACGGCTGGGTGCGGCCGGCCGGTCTGAGGCTTCCTGCCGCGACGATAGACCAGCAAGGTTCGACGGAACGCGATCACCAGTACACCGTCCTGGTTATGCCCTTCGGTGCGGACAGTGACGACGCCCACGTCCGGGCGCGAACGCGACTCGCGGATCTCCAGCACTTCGGAACGGGAGTAGATCGTATCGCCCTCGAACACCGGGCTGGGTAGCCGCACTTCGTCCCAGCCGAGGTTCGCGAACACGTTCTGTGACACGTCGCTGACGCTCTGGCCAGTGACCAGCGCCAGGGTCAGGCAGGAGTTCACCAGCGGGCGCTTGAATTCGGTCTGCGCGGCGTAGTGCTGGTCGAAATGCAGCGCCGCAGTATTCTGGGTCATCAAGGTGAACCAGATATTGTCGTTCTGCGTGAGGGTTCGGCCGAGCGCGTGCGGATAGACATCGCCAACCTCGAAGTCCTCGAAATACCGGCCTTCCCAGCTCGCCTTCAATACCATTGATGTGAGTCCTGAAATTTTCGTTCTGGGGTTGGTCCGGCGCGTCGCGGCGAACACGGATACAGTCTGCGACAATAAACGATTCTAACAATTGTTTGGCATTGGCGCGGGTGCCTCGCGCCTACGCCCTTCAGGGGACATGGCTTGATGGACGCTTCCGCGCTGCACGCGATCTTCGGCGACGTGCGCGCCAACTGGGTGCTGTACGCCTCGATGCCGCTGGTCGCGTCGGCCATCGGCTACGTGACCAAAGTCGCGGCGATCTACATGATGTTTCAGCCGATTCACTTCGTCGGGATCCGGCCGCCCTATCTGGGCTGGCAAGGCATCATCCCGCGCAATGCGGCGCGCATGGCCGCCATCGCCTGCGACACGCTCACCGCACGCCTGCTCAAGCCCGAGGAACTGTTCGACCGGCTCGATCCGATCCTCGTGGCCATCGCCATCGACCGGCCGCTGCGGGCGGCGGTCGAGGAAATCGTTCACGAAGTGTTCGAGCATTATTCGCCGGGCCTGTGGACCGCCGCTCCCGCCGCGGTGAAGCGAACCATGATCCGGCGCGTGCAGGCCAAGTCGCCGCAGTTGATCGAAGACATCATGACGAAGATCCGCACCGACCTGAACTCGGTGTTCGATCTCAAGGACATGGTGGTGAGCAATCTGGTCAAGGACAAGGAACTGCTCAACCAGATGTTTCGCGAGGTGGGACGCGGCGAATTCCGCTTCATCCGCAATTCCGGCATCTACTTCGGCTTCTTCATCGGCTGCGTACAGGCGGTCGCCTGGGCCTTGACGCATTCGATGTGGATCATGCCGCTGTTCGGCGGACTCACCGGCTGGCTCAGCGACTGGCTGGCGCTGAAGATGGTATTCCGGCCCAAGGAGCCCACGCGCTACCTTGGGCTGTTCACCTGGCAGGGGCTGTTCATCAAGCGCCGCCAGCAGGTGGCCTCCGAGTACGGACGGCTCATGGCGCAGCGCGTGCTCACGCCCAGCGCCATCATGGACTCGATCCTGCGCGGCCCGCTGTCCGACCACCTGTACACGATGATCCAGAACGAGGTCCGCGCCGCCATCGACGAGCAGGCAGGATTCGCGCGGCCGCTGGTCGTGCTGTCGGTGGGCGGCGACAAATATCTGGAGATGAAGCGCGTGGTCGCGAGCAAGATCGTGGAGCGCCTGCCCGAGGCCATGCGGCATCTCGAGGCCTATGCCTTCGAGGCGCTCGACATCGAGAACACGCTCAAGACCAAGATGGCGCAGCTCACCGTCGACGAGTACGAGGGCCTGCTCCGCCCGGCCTTCCAGCAAGATGAGTGGATCCTGATCGCGGTGGGCGCCGCATTGGGCTTTCTGGTCGGCGAGATGCAGGTCCACGTGATGCTCGCGTTTGCCGCAAATCCGCTGTAGAGCAGCATCATTGGGCGGGTCAGCAAGACCCCGGTCCCAGGAGAATTCAGATGATTCCCGGCATTGCCCTGACACCGCTGGCCCTGGCCCTGCGCGCGCATGAGGTCATGCGCGATCCCGGCGTCAGCGAACAGATCGAGCAGCTCGCCGCCCGTCTGGATCGCCCGCTCGCCGAGGTTCGCAAGGAGGCGGGTGAGGTGCTGCGCGGCATGGTGGCGGTGGACGCCCCAGGCTTCAACAAGGTGTTCGATGAGGGCTTGGGGCCGCTCTATTCCGGTCAGTGCAACATCGTCGCCGATACCCCTGCGCTGGCGCGGCTCCGCAAGCTCAACGAGCGGCATGCGCTGGTGTTCCTGCCCTCGCACCGCAGCTACGCCGATCCCTTCGTGCTCGGCAAGCTGCTGCGCGCCAACGGCTTTCCGCGCAACTTCGTGCCGGGCGGCGACAACATGGCGTTCTGGCCGATGGGCCCGATATCGCGCCGCAGCGGCGTCATCTTCATCCGCCGCGCCGGAAAGTCCGACGAGGTCTACAAGGCCATGCTGCGCGCGTACTTCGGCTATCTGGTTGGACGGCGTCAGAACCTGGAGTGGTACATGGAGGGTGGTCGCACGCGCTCCGGCAAGCTGCGTCCGCCGATGTACGGGCTGATGAGCTACCTCGTCGATGCGGTGGTGGATCGACGCGCCGAGGACGTGATCCTGGTGCCGGTGTCCATCACCTACGACCGCCTCAACGAGGTGCGGGCGATGGCGACCGAAGACGTCAAGGCCAGCAAGCCGCGTGAGGGCCTGCTGTGGATGGCGCGCTACATGGCGGCGCAGCGCCGCACCGCTGGCACTGTGTACGTCAACTTCGGCGAACCGTTGTCGCTGGCCGACGCGCTGACCCGGGACGGCGCCGACGGCAAGCGCAACATGCTGATGGTGCAGAAGACCGCGTTCGAGATTTCCCAGCGCATCAATCGGGTCACGCCGGTCACCTCGCCGTCGCTGGTGACGCTGGCGCTGCTCGGCATCGGCGATCGCGCGCTAACGCTGGTGGAGATTTACGACCTGGTCCGCCCTCTGCTGGAATATGCGCACCAGCGCAGCCTGCCCACCTCGCAACTCGAACCGCTGCGCCACTACCACGGCGTGCTCGATGCGCTCGACAACCTGGTCGAGATCGGCATCGTCAGCCGCTACGACGACGGCCTGGAACCGGTGTTTCGCATCGAGCCCGGCCAGCACTCGGTGGCCGCGTTCTACCGCAACAGCGCGGTGCACTGGTTCGTCAACCGCGCCATCGTCGAAATGGCAATATCGGCCGGCACCCAGATGGACGTGAGCAAGGAGACCTGGCGGGCCGCGATCGACGTCACCCTGGCCATCCGCGACCTCCTCAAGTTCGAATTCTTCTTCAGCGACAAGCACAGTTTCCGCGATGAGTTGCTCGCCGAGACCGAGCTGATCGGTGCCGACTGGCGCAAGGCCACTGCGGACCGGGAGGGCCGAAAAAACTATTTGGCCAAGGCTCCGTTTCTGGTCGCGCACCGCGTGCTGCCGCCCTTTTTGGAAGCCTATCAAATCGTCGCCACGCGCCTGGCCAGCAAGCCCACAGCGCGGTTGCTGGACCGTAAGCAGCTCATCGACGAATGCATGACCGTGGGCCACCAGCAACTCCTGCAGCAGGTGGTGCTGAACCCGGAATGTCTATCGCGTGAACTGTTCGGGAACGCCCTGCTGCTGGCCGACAACCGCGGCCTGCTCAAGCCCGGCGGGCCGGAACAGGAGCAGAAGCGCAAGGACTTCGCGCGCGAATGCGCCGACGCGGTGGCCGCCGTGGCAGTGATCGGAAAACTGGATCGCGAACATCGCGAAGCCGCCCAGGAAGCTCGCCGATGAGCCATCCCGCCCTGCAACAGCACATCGCGGAAATTCTCTCCGGACCGCGCGGCGCGCGCGTCGCCGCGTTCTTCGATTACGACGGCACCTTGATCGACGGCTACTCGGTGATGGCCTATCTCGGCGAGCGCTTCCGCCAGCGCCGCATGGGGGCCGGCGAGATGCTGGAGATCGCGAGTTTCTCGATGCTGCGCGATCCCTCCGAGGCCGACTTCGAGGAACTGGTGCACGCCGGTATGCGCCGCTGGGCCGGCAAGACCGAGGACGAGATGATCGCGCTGTGGCGTCGCCTGTTCCGCAGCCGCATCGCCTCCACCGTGTTTCCCGAATCCTGGCAACTGGTGCTGGCGCACCAGCGCATGGGCCACACCGTGGCGGTGGCGTCCTCGGCCACCCGCTACCAGGTGTTGCCGATGGCTGAAGAACTCGGCATCGATCATCTGCTCTGCACCACCGCCGAAGTGCGCGACGGGCAGCTCACCGGCGAGATCGTCGGCCGCACCGCCTGGGGCGAGGGCAAGGCCGAGGTCGTGCGCAGCTTTGCGCAGTCCCGGCGCATCGACCTGACGCGCAGCTACGGTTACGCCAACGGCCGCGAGGACATCGCGTTTCTGAATACGGTGGGCAAACCTCTGGCGATCAACCCTGCCGAGGCACTCGCGCAACACGCGCGGCAGCAGTCCTGGCCGGTGCTGCAATTCGAGCAGCGCCGGAAAATCACCGTGCAGACCAAGGCGCGCACCGTCGCCGCCTATTCCTGGATGGCGGCGACCCTGGCCGGCGGCATGGCCTTCGAGGCCCTGGGCGGGCCGCGGCGGCGCGCGGTGGAACTGATCGGCAACGTCGCGAGCGACGTGGGCCTGGCGATAGCCGGTATCGACGTGCGCATCCTGGGCGAGCACAACCTGTGGGCACGTCGGCCGGCGGTGTTCCTGATCAATCACCAGAGCGGCCTGGACCTGATCGTCGGTGCCAAGATTTTCCGCCGTGACTTCACCGGCGTGGCCAAGAAGGAGGCGGCCAAGGCCATCGGCTTCGGCAAGTTCATGCAGATGGCCGACATCGCCTTCATCGACCGCGCCAATTCCAGTGCCGCGCGGCAGGCACTAGGCCCGGTCAAGGAGAAACTGGCCAAGGGTCTGTCGGTAGTGATCGCACCCGAGGGCACGCGCTCCTACACGCCGCGACTCGGCGCCTTCAAGAAGGGCGCCTTCCATATCGCCATGCAGGCCGGCGTTCCTTTGATCCCGGTGGTGATTCGCAATACCGGCTCGATGATGTGGCGGGACACACTGTGGATGCGGCCCGGCACCGTCGATGTGGCGGTGCTCCCGCCCATCGAAACCCGAGGCTGGACCCTGGCCTCGCTCGATTCGCATATCGCCGAAATCCGGCAGCAGTTCCTGGACACCCTGGCCCATTGGCCGGATGACAGCCCCAAACCGCGCCGGGCGCGGAAGGAGAAGAAGTCATGAGCGACACACGCGCATTTACCTCCGCCGACCTGCACGAACTGGAGGGTTGGGGCGGCGGCCCGGAGATGAGTCACTTCGAAGGCGTCATGTGGCGACTGGATGCCAACCCGCGCATGCGCTCGACCATGACCGCACTTGAGATCCTCGACCACGCGCCGGATTGGCAGCGCCTGCGCGCCGCGCACGAGCGCCTCACGCTCGCCATTCCGCGTTTCAAGCAGCGCGTAGTGGAACCGCTGTTCGGCCTGGGCACGCCGCACTGGGTGGATGACCCGGACTTCTCGCTGGACTATCACCTGCGCCGCCTGCGTGTGCCGGAACCGGCCACGCCGCGCCAGTTGCTGGAGCAGGTGCAGTGGATCGCGATGACGCCCTTCGACCGGGCCCGCCCGCCCTGGGAAGTGATCCTCATCGAAGGCCTTGCCGATGGCCGCGCGGCCTACGTGCTGAAACTGCACCACGCCCTGTCCGACGGCCACGGCATGATGCAGTTGCTGTCGCAGGCGCACAGCCGCAGCGCCGAACCGGGTGCGCGGGTGGAGCAGCCGGCGCGCAAGCCAGCCGAACCGCTGCCCTCCTCCGGCACCGTGCTGGGGCGCCAGGTGCGCGCCGGCCTGTCGAGCCTGCCCGGGCAGACCCGCAGTCTCCTCGCCGACGTGGCGCAGGGCCTGCAACGCAAGGACGCCGCGCAGGACGTGCTGCGCTACGCCCGCTCCGCGGCGCGCATCCTCGGCCGCAAGCCGGCACCCAAGTCGCCGCTGCTCGCCGGTCGTAGCCTGGCCTGGCATTTCGACGCGCTGGATTTTCCGCTGGACGAATTCAAGGCCGCCGCCAAGCGTGCCGGTGCCAGCCTCAACGACGCTTACATCGCCGGCCTCGCTGGCGGCTTCCGGCGTTATCACGAGCAGCTCGGCCAGCCGATCGCCAAGCTGCCCATCGTGTTCCCGGTCAGCGTGCGCACGGCGGCCGATGGCCTCGGCGGCAACCGCTTCGTCGGCGGCCAGTTCGACGCGCCGCTGGACGAACCCGATCCGATCGCCTGCATGAAGAAGGTCGGTGCCTTCGTGGAAAAGCTGCGTGAGGAACCGGCGCTGGACGTGCTGCTGCGCGTGATGCCCGTGGTCGGCCGCCTGCCTACGCCGGTGCTGACCAAGATGATGTCCGGCGTCACCGCCGCGCAGGACGTGCAGGTCAGCAACGTGCCAGGTCTGCGCCGTCCGGTGTACATCGCCGGCGCGCGCGTCACGCACTTCTTCGGCTTCGGCCCCCTGCCCGGCTGCGCCGCCATGTTCGCGATGCTGTCGCACGACCAGCGCTGCTGCATCGGCATCAACACCGACGCCGCCGCGGTGCGCGAGCCGGACCGTCTGGTGGAATGCCTGCGACTGAGCTTCGACGAGATCATCGGCGTTCCGGGAATCACGGCGGTCTTCGCCGGGCCGGACACGCCGTGACGAACCTCGTCGGCCGGATTTCCGGCGGACGTTGACGCCTTCCGGAGTCCTTGCACCGGGAAACGAAAACTCGTCAACGGCATCCCACAATCTAACAGGCGTTTGTTAGACTAATGACCGGCAATCCGGAACCCGCTGCGGTGTGCGGACGGCCACCGCGAACCATCCCCTGATCGAGGAGCAAGCATGATCGGCATCACCTCTTACGGCGCTTATGTGCCGAGGCTGCGCCTCAACCGCGCCGCCGCCGCTCAGGCCAATGCCTGGGCGAATCCCGGCCTGCTCGCCCAGGCGCGCGGCGAGCGCTCGATGGCCAACTGGGACGAGGACAGCCTGACGATGGCGGTGGAAGCCGCGCGCGACGCGCTGGCCGGCCGCAGCACGGACGGCATCGGCGCCATCTACTTCGGCTCCAGCACGCATCCGTTCGCCGACCGCCAGAACGCGGGTCTGGTCGCCGCAGCGCTGGACCTGCCGGAATCGATCGGCTCCTGCGACCTCAGCGGCGCGCTGAAGGCTGGCACCGCGGCGCTGATCGCCGCGCTCGACCGCGTCGCCGCCGGACGTGAGGGCGAGGCGCTAGTAGTGGTCGGCGAACATCGCCGAGCGCGTCCCGGCAGCGCGCAGGAGCTGCAGTACGGCGATGCCGCCGCAGCGTTCACCATCGGCAGTTCGGCGGTGATTGCGGAATTCCTCGGTAGCCACAGCGTGTCGGTGGATTTTGTCGATCACTATCGCGCCACCGGTCAGGAGTTCGATTACATCTGGGAAGAGCGCTGGCTACGCGACGAGGCCTTCCAGAAATGGGTGCCGGCGGCGGTGAAGGCCGCGCTGGAAAAACTGGGCGTCGACCCGGGCGCGATCGATCACTTCGTACTGGCCGAGCCGGTCGCGAAACTCTCGGCGCTGGTCGCCAAGCGTTGCGGAATCGCCGAGACCGTGATCGCCGATAGCCTGCTCGGCGTGGTCGGTCATGCCGGTGCGGCGCACGCCCCGCTGATGCTGGCCTCGGTGCTGCAGAAAGCGCAGCCCGGACAGACCATCGTGGTCGTCGGCTTCGGCCAGGGTTGCGATGTGCTGGCCTTCCGCACCACCGCGGCGCTGGGCGAACTGTCCATGCGCAGCGGCATGACCGGCAGTCTCAAGCGGCGCAAGGAAGAAAAGAATTACCCGAAGTTCCTGTCCTTCAACGAGACCGTTTCGCTGGAAAAGGGTCTGCGCGGCGAAGCCAATCCGCAGACCGCACTGTCGGCGATGTACCGCAACCGCCGCATGCTGTTCGGCCTGGTCGGCGGCAGTTGCACGAAGTGCGGTACCGCGCAGTTCCCGCCGGCCGACATCTGCGTCAATCCGTCCTGCCATCACCAGGGGCCGATGCAGCCTTATCGCTTCGCCGACGAAGCGGCGCACATCAAGACCTGGTCGGCGGACTGGCTGACCTACACGCCGGACCCGCCCGCGCACTACGGCATGGTCGAATTCAAGCGCGGCGGGCGCTTCGTCGCCGACATCACCGACTGGGATCTCGGCAAGGTCGAGGTCGGTCAGCCGGTCCGCATGGTGTTCCGCGTGCGCGGGCGCGATGCGCAACGCGGCATGGTGCGTTACTTCTGGAAAGCCGCGCCGCTGTCCGGCGTCGGGGAGAAATGAGATGAGCAAGGGAATCCGCGACAAGGTGGCGATCCTGGGCATGGGCTGCTCGCGCTTCGGCGAACGCTGGGACATGGGTGCCGAGGAACTGATGGTGGAGTCCTTCACCGAGGCACTCGGCGATGCCGGCATCGACCGCAAGCAGATCCAGGCGGCGTGGCTGGGCTCGTGCATGGATGAGGTCAACATCGGCAAGTCGGCACTGCCGGCTTCGATCGCCCTGCGCCTGAACAACATTCCGGTCACGCGCGTCGAGAACTACTGCGCCACCGGTACCGAGGCCTTCCGCGGCGCGGTATACGCGGTTGCGTCCGGTGCCTGCGACATCGCGCTCGCCATCGGTGTGGAAAAGCTCAAGGACACCGGCTACGGCGGACTGCCTGGGCTGGAGATCGGCTCGCTGCCGCCGCTGTGGTGGCCGAACCTGTCGGCACCCGGCGTATTCGCGCAGGTCGCGAGCGCCTACATGAGCCGCTACAAGGTGCCGCGCGATGTGCTCAAGCGCGCGCTGGCCGAAATCTCGGCCAAGAGCCACGCCAACGGCGCGAAGAATCCCAAGGCGCACCTGCGCAATCCGGTGAGCTGCGACACCATCATGGCCTCGCCGATGATCGCCGAGCCGCTGGGACTGTTCGACTGCTGCGGCGTGTCCGACGGTTCGGCCGCGGCCATCGTCACCACGCCGGAAATCGCCAAGTCCCTGGGCAAGCATCCGGACCAGATGGTCACCGTCAAGGCGCTGCAGCTCGCGCTGTCGAACGGCTCCGAAGGTGGCTACAACGACTGGGACGGCTCCTACATCCACACCACGCGCGTCGCCGCGCAGCGCGCCTATGCCGAAGCTGGCATCAGCAGGCCGCGTGACGAGATCTCGATGTTCGAGGTACACGACTGCTTCTCGATCACCGAGCTGGTGACGATGGAAGACCTCGCGCTGTCCTCCGACGGCGGCGCGATCAAGGACGTGATGGACGGCTTCTACAACGCCGACGGCAAGATTCCCTGCCAGATCGACGGCGGCCTGAAGTGTTTCGGTCACCCCATCGGTGCCTCGGGCATCCGCATGGTCTACGAGATGTACCTGCAGTTGCTCGGCCGTGCGGGCGAACGCCAGCTCAAGAATCCGCGCTACGGCCTGACTCACAACCTGGGCGGCTTCCCGCACCAGAACGTGGTGGGCATCTCCATTGTCGGCCGCTACCAGTGAAGCGGCCCGCCCTGCGGCACGTCAGTCGACCTTGATCCCGGCCGCCTTGATCAGCGGCCCCCACTTGGCGCGTTCCTTGTCGGCGAAGCTGCGCAGCTGGTCGGCGCTGCCGCCGGCCGGCTCGATGCCGAGCTGCATCAGCC
>JAUXYM010000100.1 GCA_030694365.1 Nevskia sp.
CCGTCGCCGACGCCGCGCGGGTGCTCGACGTGATCGCCGGCTATGACCCCAAGGACGAGCTGACCGCGTTCTCGATCGGCCGGATGCCGAAGGAGGCTTATGTCAGCTACGCCAAGCCGACGCCGCTGGCCGGCCTGCGCATCGGCGTGGTCCGCGAGTACATGAATAAAAAGTTATTTACCAAGGCCGACGAGCAGACCATCGATCTGGTGGCGAAGGGTGCCGACGACCTGAAGAAGCTCGGCGCGACGATCGTCGATCCGGGCCCGGAGGGTGAGCTGTTCACCGCCTGCCTGCGCAAGTACGTGCCGCAGGACAGCAACAAGCTGTACACCAAGCGCTTCCCCGAACTGTTCCCGGTCGATGCCAACGGCAAGGCGACCGCCGATCACACCGCCAAGCTGCTCGATCTGAAGATGGACCCGACGCAGGTGTCGCCGAAGCTGAGCTTGCGTGACTTCGGCAGCTCCGAGGGCGATGGCCAGGGCAAGTACATGCTCAACCTGTATCTGCGCGAACGCGGCGACACCAGGATCAAGAGCAATGCCGATCTGATCGCCCACTCGAACTTCCATCAGGACCCGACCTTCCCGGATCGCAAGAAGTCGCGTGAAACCGCCGAGAAGGTCAAGGAACTGGACATGGGCGACCGCCTGCTGCTGCGCTTCTCGGTGCAGCAGACGCTGCTGCAGTGCATGGCCGAGCAGCAACTCGACGCCCTGGTCTATCCGACCAGCAACCTGCCGCCGACCAAGCTCGGCGCCCCGCAGGGCCCGCCGATCAATGGCCGCAACGGCGGCGGCGTGTGGAGCTTCATCGGTGCCCAGGGCTTCCCGGTGATCACCGTGCCGGCCGGCTTCACCACCGAGGTCTATGACCTGATCCGCGACCCGAGCGCACCGAAGACGCCGGACGACGCCTGGCCGAAGACCGGCGGCGGTGGTGGCGGTCTGGAAAGCCGCCTCGCCGGCGACGACCACACCCGTCTGATTGGCCCGGTGCAAGCGGTGCTGCCGGTGGCGATCGACATCGTCGGCCGGCCGTTCGACGAACCGCTGATCATCCGCATCGCGTCGGCCTACGAGGCCGCGACCAAACACCGTAGAACGCCGCCGGCATTCGGGCCGCTGAAGGGTGAGCCCTAAGCGACCGTCTTGCGTGAGCCGCTGACCGAGCAGGCAATGCCTGTCGACCTGAACAGCGAGGGACTCGATCTCGCGGCACTGCCGAGCTTCCGGCTGGCTGCGGTGCAGGCGCGCAGGCTGCTGATCCAGGCGCTGTCGCTGGGCGCGCCAGCCGTCGCTGCGCTGTCGGCGGCCTGGTTCTGGCCGGCGGCAGCAGGTTCGCTGCTGGCTCCGTTGTGCGCAGCAGTCGGCGCCTCCTTGTGGCTGCCGGTGCTCGGCCTGCTGTCGGCGCGTTCTGTGGCTTGCTGGCGCGCAGCGGCTATCGAATCACCACCGCAGCTGCCGGACCCAATGCCAGCCGACGCACCGCGCTATCGGCGCGTGTTGTGGGCACTGCGCAATGCGGCCCGCGCGATCATCCGGCTGCTGCGCGGCGATAGTGGCCAGGCACTGCTGCTGGCGCTGTTCGCGCTGCTGCCGCTGGTGACGGTGATCCGTACCTGGAACCTTGCCCTGCCCGGCTCAGGCCTCGGGCAACTGGCCTACGCCGGTGGTGGCGCACTGCTGTTGTTGACCTTCGGCCTGTTGGTGCTGGAGCGCTGGTTCGCCAATCTCGCCAGCGCTGAATCGCCAGAAGCGGCGCGCCTTGCGCGGCTGGTCCGGATGCCGCTGCTGACCCTGAGCCTGGCGGCGATCTGCCTGTTCTTCAGCCGTGCCGACAGCCTCTGGCCAGCGCGGCTCGCGGTGCTCGCCGGCCTGCTGCCAGCGGCGGTGGCGGCGGAATTCGCGCTGCGCGCGCTGCTGTCGTTGTTCACGCGCCGGCCGCCGGCCGAGGAACCGCGCCTGCTCGCCGACAGCTACTTCGCCCGGCAACTGCAATGGCCGCCGCAGCCGCTGGCCAATCTGCAGGACGAGTTGCAGCAGCGTTTCGGCATCGACCTGCGCCAGAACTGGGCCTTCGGCTACATGCGCCGCGCACTGCTGCCGGTGCTGGCCGGGGTGCTGCTGGTCGGCTGGCTGATGACCGGCATCCGCGAAATCGCCATCGATGGCCGCGGCATCTACGAACGCTTCGGCAAGCCGGTGGCGGTGCTCGGCCCCGGCCTGCATGCCGGCCTGCCCTGGCCGTTCGGGCGGCTGCGGGCGGTGGAGAACGGCAGTATCCACGCGATCAGCACGGTGATCGAAGACGATGAAACGCCTGACAGCAGCAGCGCCGAAGGCCTGGCACCAGACGCCGCGAACCGGCTCTGGGACGCCGCCCACGAAAGCGAGAACGGCCAAGTGATCGCCGGCCTCGCCGGTGACCGGCAGAGCTTCCAGGTGATCAACATGGATGTGCGCTTCATCTACCGCATCGGCCTCGGTGATGCCGCGGCGATGGCCGCGACCTACAACAGCGCCGATCTGCCGACCCTGATCCGCAACACCGCCGGCCGGGTGCTGGTCGAGGATTTCGCTTCGCGCACGCTCGATGGCGTGCTCAGCGAAAAGCGCGACGCGCTGGCCCGCGATGTCGGCCGCCGCGTGCAGGCCGATCTCGATGCGCTCGACAGCGGCGTCGAAATCCTCGCCACCCTGATCGAGCAGATTCATCCGCCATCCGGTGCTGCCAACGCCTATCACGGCGTGCAGGCCGCACTGATCCGGGCGCAGGCGGCGATCGCCCGTGAGCGCGGCCGGGCCGCGGAAGAAATCAACGACGCCCAGTTGCAGGCCTCGATCGCCACCGACAAGGCCGGCGCCATCGCCCGCGAAGCAATGTCCGGCGCGGAAGCCGCGCAACGGCGCTTCGCTGCCGAACAGAGCGCCTATCAGGCGGCCGGCAAGGCTTTCGTGCTTGAGCAGTACCTCAGCCAGCTCAGTGCCGGCCTCAAGGACGCGAAGCTGGTGCTGCTCGATCACCGCATCGGCAGTGGCGCTTCCGCACCGACGCTCGACCTGCGGCGCTATGCACCACCTGCGGACAGCACGACGCCATGACCGACCCGCACAGCCGCGCCAGCCCAGCCAAGGCCATCGTTCCCCTGCCACGACGCCGCCTCGTGATCGCCGCCGCGCTGGTCGCCTTCGCGGTGGCCACCGCGAGCCTGGTGCAGGTCCGTGCCGGCGAAGCGACCGTGGTCACCCGCTTCGGCAATCCGGCGCGGGTGCTGCTGGCACCGGGGCTGGCCTGGCGGTTGCCGGCGCCGTTCGAGACTGCGATTCCGGTCGATCTGCGCTTGCGCACCACCTCCAGCGGCCTGCAGGACGCCGGCACTCGCGACGGCCTGCGGATCATCATCCAGGCCTATGTCGCCTGGCAGGTCGAGCCCGATGCGGCCAGCGTGCAGCGCTTCATGCGCGCGGTGCAGAACCGGCCGGATGAAGCGGCGCGGCAGATCCGCACCTTCGTCGGCTCGGCACTGGAAACCACGGCCAGCGGTTTCGAGTTGTCGCAACTGATCAATACCGATGCCTCGAAAGTGCAGATCGCCGATTTCGAAGCCCGGCTCGGCGCGCAGATCGAACAATCGCTGCTCAAGTCCTACGGGCTCAAGGTGGTGCAGGTCGGCATCGAACGCCTGACCCTGCCGAGCGTGACCCTGGCGGCAACCGTCGACCGGATGCGCGCCGAGCGCGACACCATCGCCACCGAGCGCACCGCGATCGGCAAGCGCCAGGCCGCCGAAATCCGCTCCGCCGCCGAGCGCGATGCGCGGATCATCCAGGCCGATGCGACGGTCAAGGCGGCGCAGATCGAGGCCGAATCGCGGGTGCAGTCGGCCGGCATCTACGGCCGCGCCTATGCCGGCGCGCCGCAGTTGTACAAGCTGCTGCGCTCGCTCGATACGCTCGGCAGCCTGGTCAATCCGGGCACCCGGCTGATCCTGCGCACCGACGCGGCACCGTTCCGCGCGCTGATCGACGGCCCGCCGGAAACGACCAAGTGAGTCCTGATCCCGGGCCCAGTCCCTGGCTGCAGGCCGGCCGCTTCGCATTCATCGCGCTGTATGCAGTGACCGCACTCGTCGCGCTGCGCTGGGCGCTCTCGAACATCGCCCAGGTGGACCCGCAGAACGCGGTGGTGATCGTCCGCATGGGCGCACTCGACCGGGTGCAGAACGCCGGCCTGCTGCTGGCCTGGCCACCGCCGTTCGAGCGCGTGCTGCTGCTGCCGTCGGCGGAAAGCCTGCTCGAACACCGGGTCACCGGGCTGGCCCGCTCGGCCGAGGCGCGCGCCGCCGAAATGTCGTCTGCGGACGATGACGATGCCGCGCCGCTGAACGACGCCCTGGCCGGCTCCGGCTATCTGCTGACCGGCGACGCCGGCATCGTCCAGATGGACCTGCGGGTGTTCTACAAGGTCACCGAGCCGCGCGACTACGCGCTGCAGCGCGAGCACCTGCTGCCGGCGCTCGATCGCCTGGTGACCCGCACCGCGCTCGCCGCCTGCGCCGCCCGCGATCTCGACACCATCCTGGTCGCGCGGCCGGAGCTGGTCGCCGACGGTGCCAACAGCGCCGCCGCCGAGCAGCGCGAACGGCTGCGCGGTGAGCTGGTGCAGAGCATCAATGCCCGGCTGGCGAGCCTGAAGCAGGCCGGGGTCGGACTCGGCATCGAGATCGCGCGAGTCGACGTGCAGTCCTCGCTGCCGCCGGCGACGGTCGGTGCCTTCAACGCCGTGCTGACCGCCAGCCAGCAAGCCGAGCGCAATGTCGCCGAGGCGCGCAACGATGCTGCCTGGGGTGTGCAGCAAGCCAATCAAGCTGCCGATCGTCTGCTGCAGGGTTCCGAAGCAAGCGCCGCCGAACGGCTGGCCAAGGCACAAAGCGATACCGCGGCCGTGCAGCAGCTCGCGCAGGCTATGCGCGACGGCGTCGACCCCGGCCTGCTCGACCGCGTCTACCGCGAACGGATCAAAGCGGTGCTGGCCAAGGCCGGCTCGGTGACCACCGTCGATCCGCGCGATGACGCGCGGCTGATCCTGTCCGGTACCGAATGATGAGCAGCGCAGCACCAGTATTGAGCCAGGACGAACAGCGCAGCGCAGCGCGCCAGCTGAGCCTGGCGATGATCGCGCTGGGTCTGTTTGGGCTCGGCCTGGCCTGGAACGGGCTGGCGCCGACTCAGGCCGGCGTCGGCCAGTTGATCCTCGGCGTGGCGGCGCTGCTGGTCGGCGTGCCGGTGCTGCGCGCGGCCTGGCACAGCCTGCGTCACCCGGACCTGCACGGCATCACCGATCTGCTGATCGCGCTGGCGATGCTCGGTGCCTGGGCGGTGGGCGATCTGATCACCGCCGTGCTGCTGCCGATCGTGATGATCTTCGGCCACGTGCTCGAAGAGCGCAGCGTCATCGGCTCGCAGGCAGCGATCGAAGCGCTCGGCAAGCTGACTCGCAGCAGCGCCCGGCTGATCACCGCCGACGGCAGCCTGCGCGAAGTCGACAACGCCGAGCTGCGGCCGGGCGATCAGGTGGAAGTGCGTGCCGGTGACCGGGTGCCCGCCGATGGCCGGGTGCTCGAAGGCCGCGCCAGTCTCGACACCGCGCCGATCACTGGCGAGTCGCTGCCGGCCGAAGCGGTCGCCGGCGTCGACGTGTTCGGCGGCGCGATCAATCTCGACGGCCGCCTGCGCATCATCGTCACCCGCACCGGTGCCGAGTCGACGCTCGGCAAGGTCATCGGGCTGATGCAGCGCGCCGAGCGTTCGAAGCCGCCGATCACCCGTCTGCTCGAACGCCACGCCAGCCAGTATCTGGTGCTGGTGCTGCTGATCGCCGCGGTCACTTACTTCACCACCCAGAACCCGCAGGCGATGCTCGCCGTGCTGGTCGCCGCCTGCCCCTGCGCGCTGGCGCTGGCGGCACCGGCAACAGCGATCGCCGG
>JAUXYM010000104.1 GCA_030694365.1 Nevskia sp.
GGTCCTTCACCTTGGCACCAAGCACCGGATAGATGCCGAGCTTGATGTCGCCGATCACCAGATCGCGGCCGGTCGACTTCTTGGCGGCGGCGGTGATCTGGCTGCGGAAATCATTCGGATCGAAGAACAGCGCGAAGGCACCGACCGCGAGCACCACGAGCAGCAGCACGACGCCGACGATGCCGAAAATGATCTTGACGAGCTTGCCCATGAGGAACTCCGATATGGGGATGACGACATTGCTGCCCCTAGTCTAGCGAGGGCTGCCTGGCCTGCATTGTTGTGCGCTTAGGACCGTGGCAGCGGGCCGGGGGTTCGCGACGGAGTAAAATGGCCGCTTCCCGCTTTGTCCCGGTGCTTTCATGCCCGTTGCTGCTGCCCGTCCCCGTCGCAAATCCGCTGCCGTCAAGCCGCAATCGGCCCCCAAGGTCGGCTTCGTGTCGCTCGGCTGCCCGAAGGCGCTGGTCGATTCCGAACGGATCCTGACCCAGTTGCGCGCCGAAGGTTATGAAACGGTCGGCAACTACGATGCGGCCGATGTGGTGATCGTCAACACCTGCGGCTTCATCGATTCCGCCGTCGAGGAATCGCTGGAAGCGATCGGCGATGCGATGGCCGAGAACGGCAAGGTCATCGTCACCGGCTGCCTGGGTGCGCGCCGTGGGCTGATCGAAGCCAAGTTCCCGGACCTGCTGTCGATCACCGGCCCGCAGGATTACAAGGGCGTGATGGATGCCGTGCATCTGGCGGTGCCGCCGCAGCACGACCCGTTCATGGATCTGCTGCCGCCCAACCGGCGCTTTGGCACCGGACCAGACGACATCGGCATCAAGCTGACGCCGCGTCACTACGCCTACGTCAAGATCGCCGAAGGCTGCAATCACAAGTGCAGCTTCTGCATCATCCCGTCGATGCGCGGCAAGCTGCGTTCGCGGCCGGTCGACGAGGTGCTGATCGAAGCCCAGAAGCTGGCCCGCTCCGGCGTCCAGGAACTGCTGGTGATCTCGCAGGACACCAGTGCCTACGGCCTCGATCTGAAGTACGCCAAACGCACGTTCCGCGAGCGCGAATACGAGACGCGGATGCTCGATCTCTGCCGCGGCCTCGCCAATCTCGATGCGCCCCACAAGCCCTGGGTGCGCCTGCACTACGTCTATCCATATCCGCATGTCGATGCGGTCATCGAACTGATGGCCGAAGGCTTGGTGCTGCCTTACCTCGACGTGCCGTTCCAACACGCGGCGACTTCCGTGCTGAAGCGCATGAAGCGCCCGGCGGCCGCCGAAAACACCTTGCGCCGGCTCGAAGCCTGGCGCGCGATCGCGCCGGACATCACCGTGCGCTCGACCTTCATCGTCGGCTTCCCCGGCGAGACCGAAGCCGAGTTCCAGTCCCTGCTCGACTGGCTCGATGAAGCGCAGCTGGACCGAGTCGGCGCGTTCACTTATTCGCCGGTCGATGGCGCCACCGCCAACGCGCTGCCGGGTGCCGTGCCACAGGAAGTGATGGACGAGCGCCTCGAACGCTTCATGACCCGCCAGGCCGGCATCAGCGCCGCCAAGCTGCAGAAGAAGATCGGCAGGACCATCGAAGTGCTGATCGACGAAGTTGGCCCGGATGGCGTCATCGCCCGCAGTCAGGCAGACGCTCCGGAAGTCGACGGCCGGGTGATCCTGAACAGCGTGCCGAAGCTGCGGCCGGGCATGCGGCCAGGCCAGCGGGTAATGGCCAAGGTCACCGCAGCCGACACCCACGATCTGTACGCCACCATCGTCAAGAGCTGAAGCAAGGTGCTCGATCGCTGGCTGAAACCGCTCAGCTCCTGGGGCCTGCTCGCCTTGAGTCTGGTGCTGTTCGGCTTCGTCAGCGCGATCTACTTCGTGTTCTGCTGGCTGGTGTCCGGCCTGATCGATCGCACGATCACCCGCAAGGAGCGCGAGGAAAGCTATCAGCGCGCCGGCCTGCCGGAAGAAGAGATCGACCAGCTGATGCTGCCGCGTGATCGCACTGCCCGCCTGCTGCGTGCGGCGTTCTCGTTCGGGGCTGCGGCGGCGATGCATTACATCGGCTGATGATCAGCGCCTGCATGCCACGCCCTCAAAAAACATCGTCATGCCCGCGCAGGCGGGCATCCAGTTTCGCCTTGCGCGCCACGCTGGGAACAAAGAACTGGATTCCCGCCTTCGCGGGAATGACGTTGATTTCAAGCTTGGACTCCAAGGTCGGCAACCGATGAGACTCAACAAATTCATCGCCGAAACCGGCATCAGCTCGCGCCGCGAAGCCGACGGCTGGATCGAAGCCGGCCGCGTCTCGGTCAACGGCGTGCTCGCGACCCTCGGCACCCAGGTCAACGATGGCGATACCGTGGCCGTCGATGGCAAGCCGATCGGCGCGGCGTCGAGCCATGTCTACCTCGCGCTGAACAAGCCGGCCGGCATCACCTGCACCACCGAGCGCCACGTCGCCGGCAACATCGTCGATTTCATCAAGCATCGCGAACGCATCTTCCCGATCGGCCGGCTCGACAAGGATTCCGACGGCCTGATCCTGCTGACCAACAACGGCGACATCGTCAACGAAATCCTGCGCTCGGAAAACAATCACGAGAAGGAATACCGGGTGACGGTGAACCGTGCGGTGACGCCGAGCTTCATCACCGCGATGAGCCGCGGCGTGTTCCTCACCGAACTCGAAGAACGCACCAAGCCCTGCAAGCTCGAAGCGCTCGGCGAGTTCAGCTTCAAGATCACCCTGACCCAGGGCTTGAATCGGCAGATCCGCCGCATGTGTGCGGCCTTCGACTACAAGGTGGTGCGCCTGCAACGAGTACGCATCATCAACGTGCGGCTCGGCAATCTGAAAGTCGGCGCCTGGCGCGATCTGACGCCGGAAGAGCTGAAGGGGTTGCTGCCGGAGCGTACTCAATGGTGAGCGACTCGCTGCCCCCTCCCCCGCTAGTGGGGGAGGGCTGGGGGTCGACAGCGTGTGCGCTTTCGGAAGTGCCTCGGATGGCACTTCCGAGCACGCTGGCGACGGGCGGAAGCCCTGGACGGGGCGGTCGGAGTGCGCGCCACCGTCAACCGCCCCCATCCCGACCTTCCCCCGTAAACGGAGGAAGGAGAAAAGCGCGCTCATGACGACCGACGACGTGCTGGTGCTCGGCGCAGGCGCCGCCGGCCTGTTCTGCGCGTTCACCGCTGGCAAGCGTGGCAAGCGGGTAAGAGTCATCGAGCACGCCAACAAGGTCGGCAAGAAAATCCTGATGTCCGGCGGCGGGCGCTGCAATTTCACCAACACCGGCACCACGGCGGCGAACTACCTGTCGGCCAATCCGCACTTCTGCAAGTCCGCCCTCGCCCGCTACACGCCTTGGGATTTCATCGCGCTGGTCGACAAGCACGGCATCAAGTATCACGAGAAGGAACTCGGCCAGTTGTTCTGCGACGAGTCCTCGAAGCTGATCCTGCGCATGCTGCTCGATGAATGCCGCGATGCCAGCGTGGTGATCGAGACCGATTGCACGATCAGCGCTGTGCAGCAGCGCAACGGCGTCTACGAAGTCATCACCACACGTGGCGTCTACTCGGCCGCTTCGATCGTCGTTGCCACCGGTGGCCTGTCGATCCCGGCTATGGGCGCCACCGGCTTCGGCTATCAGCTCGCCAGGCAGTTTGGCCACGAACTGCTGCCGACGCGCGCCGGCCTCGTGCCGCTGACCTTGTCTGGCAAGCCGCTGGACGATTACGCCGATCTGTCCGGCGTCGCCTTGCCGGTCGAAGTCTCGGCCGAGGACACCCGCTTTCGCGGCGCGCTGCTGCTGACTCATCGTGGCCTGAGCGGCCCGGCGATTCTGCAGATTTCCTCGTACTGGCAGCCGGGACAGCCGCTGTCCCTGAACCTGCTGCCGTTTGAGGACGCCGAAACCTGGCTCACCGCGCAGCAGGCCGAGCGGCCGGCCAGCGAGCTGAAGACGGTGCTGTCTGACGTGCTGGCCAAGCGCTTCGCGCAGCGCCTCTGCGAACGCTGGATAACCAGCAAGCCGCTGCGCCAGTATCGCGCTGCCGAGCTGAAAGCGATCGCCGCGCAGCTCGCCGCCTGGCCGATCACCGCCAGCGGCACCGAGGGCTATCGCACCGCCGAAGTGACCCTGGGCGGCGTCGACACCAAGGGCCTGTCATCGAGCACGATGATGTCCAAGCATCAGGCCGGCCTGTACTTCATCGGCGAAGTGGTCGACGTCACCGGCTGGCTCGGCGGCTACAACTTCCAGTGGGCCTGGGCGTCCGGCCATGCGGCTGGCCTTGCGGTCTGAGCTACCCTTTGCCATCCCTTGCACTTGGAACACTGATGAACCCCTGCCTCGCCGATCTGGTCAAGCTGCTCGATCTGGAGCCGCTGGAAGTCAACCTGTTTCGTGGCCAGTCGCGCCATCTCGGCGGCCGCAGCGTCTACGGCGGCCAGGTGGTCAGCCAGGCGCTGGTCGCGGCGACGCGCACCGTCGAAGGCCAGTTGCCGCATTCGCTGCACGCCTACTTCCTGCGTCCGGGCGACATGGATGCGGCGATCGTCTACGAAGTCGATCGGGTCCGTGACGGCCGCAGCTTCACCACCCGCCGCGTGCAGGCGATCCAGCACGGCCAGCCGATCCTGACCTTGATGGCTTCATTCCAGCGCGCCGAACAAGGCTTCGAGCACCAGGTCGAAATGCCCGAGGTGCCGACGCCGGAATCACTGGCCAACCAGCTTGAACTGCGCAAGCAGTGGCTGGATGCCGAACTGGCCCGCAACCCGGATTTCCCCGAGCGCCTGCGCATCGCCTTCACCAACGAGCAGGCCTTCGAGTTCGCCTGGGTGGCGCCGATGGACCCGTTCCAGCCGGAGCAGCGCGCGCCGCAGCAGAGCATCTGGTTCCGCGCCGCCGGCAAGCTGCCGGACGATCCGATGCTGCATCGCTGCGTGCTCGCCTACGCCTCGGATTTCAACCTGGCCTCGACCGCGCTGCTGCCGCAAGGCCGCAGCTGGTTCTCCAGCGACATGATCGTCGCCTCCATCGACCACGCGCTGTGGTTCCATCGCGACGTGCGTGCCGACGACTGGCTGCTGTACGCGATGGATTCACCGAGCGCGCAATCGGTACGTGGCATATCGCGCGGGCTGATCTATGACCGCAGTGGGCGCCTGGTAGCGAGTGCAGCGCAGGAGTCCTTGATGCGGCAGATCACGCGCTGATTGCGACCGGCGTTCTGCTGATCGGACTCATCCCTGCCCATGGCCCGCCCCCGCTTATCCACCGAAGCTGCCGACGGCATCCGCGCCGAAATCTGCGCGGCCGCGGCGACGCTCTATGAACGTGATGGCTACGATGCCGTGACCTTGCGGGCGATCGCCGCGGCGATGGGTCGCAGCCAGGCCTTGCCGTATCGCTATTTCAAGAACAAGGAACACATCTTCGCCGCACTCCGCGCGGTGTGGTTCGATCGCCTGACCGAGCTGATGGAAGCCGCCATAAAAGGCCTGGAGTCGCCGCTGCTGAAGCTGCATGCGATTGCGCGCACCGCGATCGCCTTCGCCGCAGTCGCAGCCTTCCGAATACCGGCTGATGTTCTCGCTGCGTCAGCCGGACCCGACCGATTTCCCCGAACTGAACGCGGCGCGGCGGCGCACGATGGCCACCCTGCAGACGGCGTATCAGGAAGCCGTCGATGACGGATTCATTCCCGGCGATGCGGCGACCGGTGCGCACGTCACCTGGGCCGCGCTCCACGGTTTGCTGAGCCTGCATCTGGCCGGCCAGTTGACGGTCGGCCGCAGCCTGGAGGAGCTGATCCAGCCGATGCTCGATACGCTGTTCGGGCCAAGGCTGATGGCAGTGGTGAACGCGGGGGCGCGATCGGCGAGGCGCAAGGCCACTTAGGTACCGCTCCCTCCCCTGCGATAGCGGGGGAGGGTTGGGGAGGGGCGGTCGAAGTCTGCGCCACCGTCAAACGCCCCATCCCGGCCTTCCCCGCGAGCGGGGAAAGGAGCACTACTTCAGGCGTAAGCCTGCGACGCCGCCAGCAGCCGCGCCTTCGCTGCGCGGTACTCGGCTTCGAGCTGGTTGACGACTTCGGCGGTCGGCTTGATCGAGTCGATCAGGCCAACGCCCTGGCCGGCGCCCCAGATGTCCTTCCAGGCTTTGGCGGTGCTGCTGTCGGCTTCCGCGCCGCCGCTGCCAAGGTTCATCTTGCTGGCGTCGGCGTGCGGGAGATTGTCCGGGTCCATGCCGGCAAGGACGATGCTCTTCTTCAGGTAGTTGCCGTGCACGCCCGAGAAATACGGCGTGTAGACGATGTCGCCAGCGCCGGATTCGACGATCGCTTGGCGATAGCCGTCGCTGACATTCGCTTCCGGCGTGGCCAGCCAGCGGGTGCCGATGTAGGCGATATCCGCACCCATTGCCTGCGCGCTGAGGATGGCATCGCCGCTGGCGATCGAGCCGGACAGGATGATCGGCCCGTCGTAGAACTTGCGGATCTCGCCGACCAGCGCGAACGGCGACAAGGTGCCGGCATGGCCACCGGCACCGGCGCAGACCAGGATCAGGCCGTCGACGCCCTGCTCGGCGGCCTTGCGCGCGTGCTTGACGTTGATGACGTCGTGGAACACGACGCCGCCATAGGAATGCGCGGCCTCGACGATCTCCTGCGGCGGACGCAGCGAGGTGATGATGATCGGCACCTGGTGCT
>JAUXYM010000114.1 GCA_030694365.1 Nevskia sp.
CGGCGACCCGACCCTGGCCGACGCCATTTTCGATCAGCTCGTCCACAACAGCCATCGACTCACCCTCACCGGCGAATCCATGCGCAAGCGCGCTGCCGCCAAGGTCGCTGCCGTCAACACCGTCAGCGCATAATCCATCCACCCGCTGCACCGCCTCCCTCAGGCGGCCGACATCCCCCAGAATACCCGGCTGGCTTCAATCGGAATCAGTAGCCGACTTCGTCGGAATGCGCACTGCTTCAACGGCAGCGGCGCGATCACCGGCAGCCACACCGCGCCCTGCATGCCGAAGCCGTGCAGCAGCGCGCAGGCCGGGCCTCGGCCGAAGCCGACATCGAGGTAGTGCAGGCGGGCGCCGTCGCGGGTGGTCAGATGGGACATGGTGGTTCGTTGACGTAATGAAGCAAGGAGCAGCAGCGAATCAGCGCAGCGCCGTTGCCGGCACCACCGGCAGCACCAAGCTCGACGGCCGTGCCGTATCGCTGTGAATGCTCAGCAGGCCGGCGAGCGATTGCAGCAGGGTCGGCAGCGGCGGGATGCCTTGCGGCAGATCGCTGGCGCCGACGGCGACTCTCAGGCGATGACCGCGCGGAATCATCGCGCTGGTCGCGAAGATCTCGACCGGCACCAGCACTGCTTCGCCACGCGACAGCGGTAAAACCGAGGCCTGGGTATATGGATGCCAGGGCTGGATCATCTGGCCATCGAGCGTCCGGCTTTTCGCCGGGTCGATGTCGCGCAAGGACGCGGTCTGGATACCATTGGTCAGCGATTTGGCGATGCCGTGCTCGTCGACGTCATCGACTCTGACCGACAGGCCGGCATCGGGCGTCGTGGTGCTCATCCAGACATCGGCCTCGATCGGGCCGTTGAGGTAGAGGTCTTCGGTCAGCGGCGCGGTTTCGTACTTCACCGACAGGCGTTCGCTGGCGTTCGAGTTCTCGAAGGTCGGCGGCGACCGCGCGCAGGATCGTCGGCACCTGGAAATCGGTGACCGCGTTGGTGAGGTGATCGAGCAGCACCGGCACGCCGATCGCCGGGTTGGTCAGCGCCGTCGGATTGGTGATGCCGAGTATCGAGATCAGGCCGAGCCAGAGCGGAATGAAGGTCACGTTGACCTGGCCGCCGGTGAACACGATGTCGCGGTAGCCGTCGCCGATTGGCACGATCGGGAATGCGGCTTTGACGGCCGGATGGTTCTGGGCGGCGGTCAGCATCGCGGTGATGCCGAGGTAGCTGACGCCGTACAGGCCGATGCGGCCATTGCTGAAGCTCTGGCTTGCGGCCCAGTCGACCACTTCCGCGTAGTCGGCCTGCTCCGTTTCACCGAAGGCTTCCCAGGAGCCTTCGGACTGGCCGGTGCCGCGCACGTCGACCACCACGGTCGCGTAGCCGTGTTGGACGATGTACGGATCGGCACCGCCGAGGGCGTCGACATAGCCACCGACGAAGCCGTTTTACGAGGTTTGCACCAGCACCACAGAAAACGGCCCGGGTGCGGCGTTGCCGGCGGCATCGGCCGGCAGGGTCACGTAAGCCGCGAGGCGGACACCGTCGCGCATGGTGATGTACTGCAGCGGCTGGCCGTCGACCTTCGGGAACTCGGCTGGCGGGTCGTAATCGGTCCAGACCGCGCTGCCGTTGTCGCTACGCTCGACATTGGCGCTGCTGGCGAGCGCGCGAGTGCCGAGCGTGGTCCAGCCGGAATCAGTGGCGGGCGCGGGTGGCTCGACCGTCGGCGAACCACCGCCGGGACTTGCCGACAGGTCCTCCGCGATCGGCGCACTGCAGCCAGCGAGCACAACAAGCGCGCCGACCAGAACCGTGGTCCGGAAGCCGCGCAGGCGGCGGGAAGTCGACGAGGCGCTGGCACCGGACGAAAGGGCTGACATGGAGTCTCCGCTGCACGAGGTTCGACGTTGTCCTGACGGTTGGCGGCAGGCAACGACTGTTCACTGGTGGCGGATGATACGGGAAGGCCTGCTGCCAGACGCTTGTCCGGCGGCAGTAAATTCGCCTCAGCCTCGTGATTCGGGCAGCGGCCTACTTCGGCTGGCTGCGCGCTCTCGCGATTGCCGCACGCACCTGCGCCGGCGCAGTGCCGCCCCAGTGGTTGCGAGCGTTCACCGAACCGTCGAGGGTCAGCACCTCGAACACGTCGGCGTCGATCAGGGCCGAGAAGCCGCGTAACTCGTCGAGCGACAGCTCGGAAAGATCGCCGCCCTTCTTCACCGCGTGACCGACGGCCGAGCCCACCGCATGGTGAGCATCGCGGAACGGCAGGCCGCGCTTGACCAGGTAGTCAGCCAGATCGGTTGCCGTCGAATAGCCCTTGAACGCCGCGGCGCGGCAGGTGGCGCGTTCGACCGTGACATTCGGCAGCATCGCCGTGTACAGCCGCAAGCTCGCCGACAAGGTGTCGTGAGCATCGAACAGCGGCGGCTTGTCTTCCTGGTTGTCGCGGTTGTAGGCCAGCGGCTGGCCCTTCATCAGCACCAGCAGCGCATTCAGATCGCCGACCACGCGGCCGGTCTTGCCGCGGACCAGCTCGGGCACGTCCGGATTCTTCTTCTGCGGCATGATCGACGAGCCGGTGCAGAAGCGATCCGGCAGCTTGACGAAGCCGAACATCGGCGTGCACCACAGGATCAGCTCTTCGCTCCAGCGCGACAGGTGAACCATCGCCAAGGCTGCGGCAGCAACGAACTCGATCGCGAAATCGCGATCGCTGACCGCGTCGAGCGAGTTCTCGGAGACCGAATCGAAGCCCAGTTGCTCGGCGACGAAATGACGATCGATCGGATAGACCGTGCCGGCCAGTGCCGCCGAACCGAGCGGCAGCACGTTGGCGCGGCGGCGACAGTCGAGCAGGCGGGCGCAATCGCGCAGCACCTGTTCGCGCCAGGCCAGCATGTGGTGGCCGAAGGTCACCGGCTGGGCGATCTGCATATGGGTGAAGCCCGGCATGATGGTGTCGGCCTCGCGTTCGGCGAGGTCGAGCAGCACGTCGGCGAGCACGCCGATGGTGATCACCAGTTCGTCGATCGCATCGCGGACGTACAGGCGCAGATCGGTGGCGACCTGATCGTTGCGCGAGCGTGCCGTGTGCAGGCGCTTGCCGGCGTCGCCGATCATCGCGGTCAGCCGCGATTCGATGTTCATGTGCACGTCTTCGAGCGCGACCTGCCACTCGAAACGGCCGGCTTCGATCTCGCTGTGAATCTGCGCCAGACCATCGACGATGGCCTCGACATCCGCCGCTTTCAGCACGCCGACCTTGCCCAGCATCCGCGCATGGGCGGTGCTGCCGGCGATGTCCTGGCGCCACAGGCGTTGATCGAAGCTGACCGATTCCGAAAACGCTTCGACCAGCGCATCGGTGCCTTCGGCGAAGCGGCCGCCCCAGAGTTTGGCGGCGGGCGGGGTCTTCGGGGAAACAGGATCGGCGGGAGTCATTGTCGGCGCGGTACGGCTGGAAACGGGGAGAGAACGAGTCAGCCAGGAGCGGATTTCAGCTTCGGCCGAGCTTCTATTGTAAGTCGCCGGCCATAGGCCCGGAGACAGACCCCGGAGACTTCCGATAGGCTTCGTCGATGAAGCGATTCGAAGTCGCCGCCCACTCGGAAAACAGCCTGATCCCGGAGTTCTGTCGGGCGAATTCGCTGTTGACCTTGGCCTATGTGATGGAGCTGATCGCGGTGGTGCTGACCCTGGCGGTCGGTAGCTCCGACAGCCAGCAGGCGCTGCGCCAGTTGCTGCTGCTGTCGCTGTACCTGCAGTGGACCGGGCTCTGCGCCGCCGCTGCCTTGTGCATGGTCCGCCGCTTCCTGACCGCGCTGCCCAGCGGCGTGCTGTTCTTCATCTGCTGGTTCGTGCTGGTGCTGGTGACCTTCGGAGTCAGCACCGCCACCTGGCTGCTCGATCTGCGTTTCGCGCTCAACCTGCTGCCGCCGGCCGAAGCCTGGTCGTTCGTGCTGCGCAATGTCTGCATCGCCGCGATCGTCGGCCTGCTGCTGTTGCGCTATCTCTGGGAAAACCACCAGTGGCAGGAGGAATCGCGCGCCGAGGCCGATGGCCGCTATCTGGCGCTGCAGGCGCGGATCCGCCCGCACTTCCTGTTCAACGCGCTGAACTCGCTGGCCGAGCTGATTCCGTCGAAGCCGGACGTGGCCGAGGAAATGGTCATCGATCTCGCCGACCTGTTTCGCGTCAGCCTCGATTCGCGTCAGCGGCTGATTCCGCTGCGCGAGGAGATCGAGATCGTCAAGGGCTACATGCGCATCGAGGAAATCCGTCTCGGCGACAAGCTGCTGGTCAACTGGGAAGTGGCCGACAACGTGCTCGATGCCCAGGTGCCGCGGCTGACCGTGCAGCCGCTGGTCGAGAACGGCGTGCTGCATGGCGTGTCACGGCTGCGCGCACGCGGCATGCTGCACGTCATCGCCCGCCGCGAAGGCGAGTTCCTGATCATCGATGTCGAGAACCCGATTCCGCCCGAAGACTCGCCGAAGCGGGCCGGCACCGGTACCGCCATCACCAATATTGCGCAGCGGATCAAGCTGATCTACGGCGACCATGCCAAGCTGATCCTCGGTGACGACCGGGATGAGTTCGGACCGCTGTTCCGGGCGCGCCTGCGTTTGCCGTATGTCTTGCATAGTGGCGCGGAATTGAACGCGCCCATCGCCCTGGAGGAGTGAAAGCATGAGAGTCGTGATCGTTGATGACGAGCCCTTGGCTCGCGAGCGCCTGCGTCGTCTGGTCGCGGAGTTCCCGGGCTACGAGATCGTCGGCGAAGCCGGTGACGGCGAAGTGGCGATCGATCTGATCCGCGAGGAAGAACCGGACGTGGTGCTACTCGATGTCCGCATGGGCATGGTCGATGGCCTGCAGGTGGCGCGCGCGCTGAAGGCCGAGGACATGCCGCCGGCGATCATCTTCATCACCGCCTACCCGGAGCACGCGCTGAGCGCGTTCGACGCTCAGGGTGATGCCTACCTGCTGAAACCGGTACGCAAGGAAAAGCTCAAGGAAGCGCTGCAGCACGTCCGCAAGCTGTCGCGCGCGCAGAAGCCGACCATCGCGCTGCCCGGCACCAAGCCGGCCCGCGAGTTCGTGCTGGCAACCACGCGCGAAGGTCTGGTGCGGGTGCCGGCCGAGGACATCGTCTATTTCCTCGCCGACCAGAAATACACCACGGTCTGCCATCTGCACGGCGAAGTGCTGATCGAGGAATCGCTGAAGACGCTGGAAGACGATTTCGCGCCCTGGTTCCTGCGCGTGCATCGCAAGGCGCTGGTCGCGACCCGCTTCATCGCCGGCCTGGAACGCGGCAAGGGTGATGAATCGCAGCACTGGCTGAAGGTTCGCCACGCCGCGACCCTGCTGCCGGTCAGCCGCCGCCGCCTTGCCGAAGTGCGCCGCTTCCTGACCGACGACGGCAGCGACAAGACGCTCGACTGATCCCGCACCTGTTCATCTGCAAGGAAGCACCGTTTTGTCGATTCGTATCGCAACCCGCGAAAGCCCGCTGGCGCTGTGGCAGGCCGAGCACGTCAAGGCGCTGATCGAGCGCAGCCATTCCGGCATCGTGGTGAGCCTGGTGCCGATGACCACCCTCGGCGACCAGTTGCTCGATCGCAGCCTGGCCACCGTCGGCGGCAAAGGTCTGTTCGTCAAGGAACTGGAAACGGCGATCTTCGAGCACCGCGCCGACATCGCCGTGCACTCGATGAAGGATGTGCCGGCCCAATTGCCCGATGGCCTGGTGCTGGCTGCGTTCCTGGCTGGCGAAGACCCGCGCGATGCCTTCGTGTCGAATCACTATGCCTCGCTGGACGAGCTGCCGCAGGGCGCCGTGGTTGGCACCGCATCGCTGCGCCGCCAGGCCCAGTTGCGCCAGTTGCGGTCAGACCTTGCTATCCGCGAGCTGCGTGGCAATGTCGGCACCCGGCTGCGCAAGCTCGATGAAGGCCAGTACGACGCTATCCTGCTCGCCGCCGCCGGCCTGATTCGCCTTGGCCTTGCGGCGCGGATCCGCGAGCGCTTCGAGGTCGGCCGCTTCGTGCCGGCCTGCGCGCAGGGCGTGGTCGGCATCGAATGCCGCGCCGACGACACGGCAACTCGCGCGCTGCTGGCACCGCTGCACGATCCGCAATCGGCGATCCGGCTGGCCGCCGAGCGCGGCCTGAATGCGCGGCTCGGTGGTGCCTGCACGGTGCCGGTCGCCGGCCATGCAGTGATCGCCGGCGATCGCCTGCGGCTGACCGGCCTGGTCGCCGCCCCGGATGCCTCGGCCTGCGTCCGCGACGACATCGAAGGTCCGACCTCGGAGGCTGCAGCGCTCGGCGTGCAACTGGCCGAACGCCTGCTGAACAATGGCGCACGCGACATTCTCGCCAAGCTCGGCATCGATGCCTGAGCAGCCCGCGCGGCTGGACGGCCTGACCGTCCTCGTCGCGCGTCCGGCGGCGCAGGCGGACGCGCTCTGCGCGCTGATCGAACAGGCCGGCGGCCGGGTCTTGCGTCTGCCGCTGTTCGAGATCGCGCCGGTCGCCGATCCTGCTGTCGCTGCACGGCAGCTGCAGGCCGCGCGATCCTTCGACCGCTGGCTGTTCACCAGCAGCAACGCCGTTCGCCACGCCGCTGAACTGCTGCCGCCGCCGTGGCCACCGCTGGCCTCGGTTGGTGCGATGACGGCGGCGACGCTCGCCGGATTCGCCGGCGACAACGTGCTGGTGCCGGAAGACGGTGATGGGGCCGAAGCGCTGCTGCGCCATCCGGCGCTGCAGCAGATCGCCGGTCAGCGCCACCTGATCGTCACCGGCGAACAGACCTTGCCGCGGCTCGAAGCCGGCCTGCGCGTGCGCGGTGCCGAGGTCGAAGTGCTGGCGGTGTATCGGCGCGTCGCTGTCGAGCACGCGCCCGAACGGATTGCCGAACTGCTGGGTCAGGCGAACTTCGCGATCATCCCGAGCGGCGAAGCGCTGGCACGTCTTGCTGCGCTGACGCCGCTTGCCGCGCAGCCCCGGCTGCAAGCGCTGCAACTGGCCGTGCCGTCGCCGCGTGTGGTAGAAACTGCGCGGATTCTGGGCTTCGTGCACCAGCCTCTGCTGCCGCAACGGGTCACCGATGCGGCCTATCTCGAAGTCCTGTCGCGCCACCGCCCCGGCCACTCCCCGAACGCATGACCGAATACGAAGTCCCCGCTCGTGTGACCCAAGGTCGTTCGATCTGGCCAGCGCTGCTCAGTCTGCTTCTGATCGCGGCACTGGCCGGCACCGGCTATGCGGGCTGGCGGTTGTGGCAGCAGCGTGCCGTGACCGAGGAGATCGTCGCCGCCCAGGACAGCTTGCTGCGCCGGCTCAGCCGCCAGCTCGGCGATGCCAGCACGGAGATCCAGCAGTTGCGCCAGCGCCAGAGTGATGTCGCCGAAGCGGCGCGCCGCAACACCGACACCCTGGCCGCGCTCGCCAGCCGCGCCGACGATGCCGATGCCACGCTGGCCCGGATCAACACCACCATCCAGGGCGGCCGCAGCCGCGCCCAGCTGGTCGCCGTCGAGCAGCTGCTGCTGATCGCCAACGAGCGTGCCCGTCTGGCCCACGACGCCAAGGGCGCAGCCGATGCGCTGAGCTTGGCCCAGGACCGTCTCGGCGCGCTGGCCGAGCCGCAGCTGTTCGCGATTCGCGAATCGCTGGCCGCCGAACGCGGCGCGCTGCAGGCGCTGCCCGGTGTCGATCTCGAGGCCTCTGCCTTGAGCCTGTCGGCGCTGATCCGCCGCGCACCGCAGTTTCCGCAGCGTTCGCGGACCCCGGCGCAGACCTCGGTCGTCGACAACGGGCCGTCGCGTGATCTGCAGCCGGCTGGTGACAGCGCCTGGTCGCGTGGCTGGTCCTCGTTCCGCGAAGTGCTCGGCGCAGTGTTCATCCTGCGCCGCAACGACAAGCCGGTGGATCGCCTGCTGCCGCCGGAACAGGAAGCGCTGGTCGGCCAATTGCTGCTGATGAAGCTGGAAACCGCGCGCGCCGCGCTGCTCTCGCACCAGACCGGGGTGATGCGCGCCACCATCGAGGATGTCGAAGGCTTCCTCGACGACTACTACCGCAGCGATGATCCGGCCGTGCTCGGTGCCCGTGCCGAGCTTGATCGTCTGCACAGCCTGGATCTGGATCCGCCGCTGCCGGAGCCGGGCCGCAGTCTCGGCCTGCTGCGCGCCTATCTCGACGCGACGCCGCGCTGATGATCGTCGTCTTCCTGTTTCTGCTCGTCGTCTTCGTCGGTGGCCTGGTCGCCATCCTGCTGCTGCGGCCGGACACCGGCTATGTCTTGATCAACTACGGCCCGTGGGTGGTCGAGACCTCGCTGGCGGTGCTGGTGTTCGGCGTGGCGCTGTGGTTCCTGCTGGTCTGGCTGCTGGTGCGGCTGTCCGGCTTCGCCTTCCGCCTGCCGATGAGCCTGCGCGAAGCGGTTGACCGCCGCCGTGCCGATCGCGCCCGGGATTCCTTCGAGAACGGCCTGCTGGCCTTGTTCGAAGGCAACTGGGCGCGGGCCGAGAGCGAGCTGGTCAAGCGTGCCAGCGACCATCACGCGCCGCATCTGAACTACCTCGCCGCTGCCCGTGCCGCGCAACGTCAGTCGGCTTCGGATCGTCGTGATCACTATCTGCGGCTGGCGGCGCTGAACAGCCCGCAGCACGAGTTCGCCACCTTGCTGTCGCAGGCCGATCTGCAGCGCAAGCGCGGCGAGTTCGAAGCCACCCGGCAGACCGCGCTGAGCTTGCGGGAGAAGGATCCCCGCCATCCGTTCGCGATCGAACTGCTGGCCGAAAGCCATGCCGCGCTCGGTGAATGGGCGGCGCTGCGCGAGTTGCTGTTGGAGCCAGCCAGCGACGGCGCGATTACGCCCAAGCGTCGCGAGCAATTGATGAGCCGGGCGCTGCGCGAGCTGATGCAGCAGGCGATCGACGAAGCCCGACTGCCGGTGCTGAAAGCGCTCTGGGAAGCGGCCGGCGACTTGCGCGATGACCGCGAAGTGCGCCTGGTCTATATCCGTGGCCTGGCCCGGCTGAATGCCGATTCCGAAGCGCTGGCGCTGATCGCGCAGGCGCTGTCGGTCGACTGGGACGGCGATCTGGCGCTGCTCTACGGCGATCTGCACGCCAATGATCCGATCGGCCAACTGGCGACCGTCGAGCAATGGCTGGCGCTGTATGGCGAGAAGCCCGAACTGCTGCAGGTTGCCGGCCATGTCTGCCTTGCCAACCGGCTGTGGGGCAAGGCGCGCAGCTATCTGGAAGCGGTGCTGGCGGTCGCGCCAACGCCGAAGGCCTGTCTCGATCTGGCCCGCCTCTGTGCCGATACCCAGCAGCCGGAAGAAGCCGCGCGGCATTACCGGCAGGGTCTGGAGCTGGCTGCCGGCAATCGCTGAAGCGATCCTCGGTGACTCGATCCGGGGCCGGGTTCCCAAGCCCGTCTGCCTGCGCGACACTCCGGGCACGCGGCCGTCCGAGCCGTGACCGATCGAGGAGCGAGCCAGATGAGCGAGCCAGAGGAGAAGAGATTCAGCCCAGCGCAGCGCGCGCTGCAGCGACAGTTCGGCACCGAGGCGCTGGCCGACCGGGTGTCGATGATCACCATGCACCCGGCATTGAGCGATCCCGAGAAAGCCTTCATCGGCAGCCGTGATCTGTTCTTCCTGTCGACGGTCGACCCGGACGGCCAGCCCACCTGCTCGTACAAGGGCGGTGCCGCCGGCTTCGTCAAGATCGTCGATGACGGCACCATCGCCTTCCCGAGCTACGACGGCAACGGCATGTATCTGTCGCTGGGCAATCTCAACACGCAGGCCAAGGTCGGCCTGCTGTTCATCGATTTCGAGACCCCGAATCGCCTGCGCCTGCATGGCACCGCCAGCATCGATCCGAACGATCCGCTGCTCAAGGATTACCCGGAGGCGGAACTGGTGGTGCGGGTGGCGATCAGCAATCTGTTCGTCAATTGCCCGCGCTACATCCATCGCTATCAGAAGCTGGGCGATTCGGTCTACGTGCCGAAAGCCGGCTGTGCAACGCCGGCGGCGAAGTGGAAGCGCATCGATGCCTTCGGCGATGCGCTGCCGGCACGCGATCTCGCGCCGGTCGCCGCTGCCGGCGGCGCGATCACTTTCGACCAGTACATCGCCGATCTGATGGAAGGCGACGGTTGATGCCCAGCCAGCGGCGGCATCGATGCAGGCGCTGATCGTCGGTTGCGGTGATGTCGGCTGCCGCCTCGCGCTGCAGCTCATCGCACGCGGCATCACGGTGACCGGCATTGTCCGCTCCGAAGCCAGCGCCGCGGCACTGGCGCGGCTCGGCATTACGGCGCGAGTCGCCGATCTCGACGCTGACGCCATCACCGACCTGCCTGCCGCCGATTGGCTGTTCCATTTCGCGCCGTCGCCAGAAAAAGGTGACAGCGATCCGCGCTTCGCGCAGGTGCTCGATGCGCTGGCGGCACCGCCGGCGCGGCTGATCTATCTGTCGACCTCGGCCGTCTACGGCGATTGCGAGGGCCGCTGGATCGACGAGGATGAATCGCTGAAGCCGAAGAGCGCGCGCGGCCATCGTCGGCTCGATGCCGAGCGCCGCGCGCTGGCTTATGGCGAGCGTCATGGCATCGCCGCGATGATCCTGCGCGTGCCCGGCATTTACGGGCCAGGACGGCTGCCATTGCAAAGACTCAAGTCCGCTACTCCGCTGGTGCAGCGCGATCAGTCGCCGTACACCAACCGCATTCACGCCGACGATCTGGCCTCCGCCGCGCTACGGGTGGCCGAAGCCGGCGAGCCTGGCGCGGCCTACAACGTATCCGATGGTCAGCCGACGACGATGAGCGATTATTTTTTCCGCTGTGCCGCGCTGCTCGGCCTGCCAGCACCGCCGGAAGTGCCGCTGGCGGTGGCGCTGCAGACGATGTCGCCGATGCTGAAATCGTTTCTCGAAGAATCGAAGCGCTTGTCGAATCGCCGACTGGTCGAGCGGCTGGGCTGGCAGCCGCAGTACGCGAACCTTGAGGCCGGTTTGCCGGCATGCCTTACCGATGATGCGGTGGTCCGCGCGTTCGCCGGCCCGGCATAGAATCCCTTGCACCTGCGAACCTTTGTCCCAAACCGGAGAACAGCATGAGCATGGCCCAGGAGTTCAAGAGTTTCGCGATGCGCGGCAACGTCATCGACCTTGCCGTCGGTGTGGTCATTGGTGCCGCGTTCGGCACCATCGTCACCTCGCTGGTCGGTGACGTGATCATGCCGGTGATTGGCCAGTTGACCGCTGGTGTCGATTTCTCGAAAGCCGCATTGGTGCTCAAGGCCGCCTCGGAAGACGGCAAGACGCCCGCCGTGCTGCTCGGTTACGGCAAGTTCATCCAGACGATCATCAACTTCATCATTGTCGCCTTCGCGATCTTCCTGGTGGTCAAGGCGATCAACAGCATGAAGAAGGCCGAAGCCGCAGTGCCGCCGCCACCGCCGGGTCCAAGCAACGAGGAAAAGCTGCTGATGGAAATTCGCGACCTGCTGAAGAAGTAGGCCGTCTTTCGTAGGGTGGCAGGCTGCTCCTGCCCACCGATTCGCGACCATCAGACTTCGGCGCACGGTGGGCAGATACCGCCTGCCCACCCTACGGAAGCAGCCCGATCAGGCAGCCAAGGCCATCGGTGCCAAGCCCTGATCGTTGGCCTTGCGCGCTGACACCTTGCCGCTCTTGCCCGACGGCAGTGACAGCTTGGCGATGCGCTTCCAGGTGCTCAAGGTCTGGCTTGCGAACGAGCCGGTCTTGTACGGCAGGCCGTGCTTCTCGCAGATCGCGCGCACCTCCGGGGCGATCTCGGCATAGCGGTGCGCGGGCAAGTCCGGGAACAGGTGATGCTCGATCTGGAAGCTTAAGTTGCCGCTCATGATGTGCATCAGCTTGCCGCCGCTGAAGTTGGCCGAGCCGAGTAGCTGGCGCACATACCACTGGCCGCGCGTTTCGTTCTCGATCACTGATTCCGGGAACTGCTCGACGTCTTCCGGGAAGTGGCCGTTGAAGATCACCGCGCAGGCCCAGACGTTGCGCGCCAGGTTGGCCAGCACATTGCCGGCAAACACCATCGGCACCATCGGGCCGGCCAGCAGCGGGAACAGCACATAGTCCTTTGCAAGCTGCTTGCGCATCTTCTTCCAGACCGGCTTGAACTCTTCCTTCAACTGCGCACCAGTCTTGGTCTTGTAGATCAAGACCTCCTCAACCTTCAGGTTCTGCACCGCGACGAAGTGCTGGAAGAAGCTGTGCAGCAGCACCGTCAGCGGCAGGTTGGCGAGGAAGCGCGGCTCCCACTTCTGGTCGGTCGACATGCGCAGCAGGCCGTAGCCGATGTCGTGATCCTTGTTCAGGACATTGGTGTAGGTGTGGTGTTCGTAGTTGTGGGTGATCTTCCAGTTCCTGGACGTGTCGGCGCTGTCCCACTCGAAGTTCTTCGAGTTCAAAGCCGGGTCACCCATCCAGTCGTACTGGCCGTGCATGACGTTATGGCCGATCTCCATGTTGTCGAGAATCTTCGACACCGAAAGCGCGGCGACACCAGCCGGCCAGACCGGCGGAATCATCATCATCACGCGGCCGGCCACTTCGAACTGGCGCTGGCGCTTGATCATGGTGCGGATGTACGTCGCGTCGCGCTCGCCGAGGTCGGCGCGCATGCGGTTGCGAATGGCATCGAACGCGGTGCCGATGGCCGCGAACTGGGCCGGCGTGAGCGAGCTGAAAGTGTTTTTCTGAATGGCGGTCATGAGCGTTCTCTCGTTCAATTCGTGAGTTCGTAAATTTAGGGGGCGGCTTAAATATCCAGCGTCACGGTACCGACTGGCACGCTGATGCAGATCTGGATATCGCCTTCGCCGGCATCGCTGATCTCGCCGGTGCGGGTATCGCGGACGCGGCCCGAGGTCTTGCGGCAGGTGCAGGCGTGGCAGATGCCCATGCGGCAGCCCGATTCCGGCTTCAGGCCAGCGGCTTCGGCCTGATCGAGCAGGGTGCCGCCGCTGTTCCTGGCGAGGCGCTCGCTGCGCGCGAATCGCACTTCACCTTCGGCATTGGCGGTGTCGATGACTGCCGGCGCGGCCGCGAAGTGCTCGAGATGCAGGCGCTCGGCGAGGCCTTCATCGGCCCACAGCTTCTGCACCGCTTTCATCATGCCGGGCGGGCCGCAGAGGAAGGTCTCCGCTTCGGCGTAATCCGGCACGGCGTTCAGATGTGCGCGGCAGAACCGGCCGTTCAGCTCGCCGCCCTGGTTGGTTTCGACATAGCCGCGCAGCAACTGCACGTTCGGATAACGCGCGGCGATCTCGGTCAGTTCGGCGGCGTAGATCTGGTCCTTCGCCGCATTCGAGTAATGCAGGAAAGTGATCTGGCCGCGGTATGAGCCATACCGCCCTTCGTCGCAGAGGGTGCGCAGCATCGCCATCACCGGCGTGATGCCGCTGCCGCCGCTGATCAGCAGGACGCGTGACGGACGCATTTCCGGCAGCGCGAACGCGCCTTCGGCCTGCGACAGACCGACGATGGTGCCGACCCGCAGGTTCTGCTGGAGGTACTTTGAGACAAAGCCGCCGGCATGTGCCTTGACGGTCAGTTCGATCAGGCCATCCGCCGCATGCACCGAGTTGGCCGGCGAGTAACAGCGGCTGCGGCGGACGCCGTTGATCTCCACCGTCAGACGCAGGTACTGACCGGCGCGGAAGCCCTGCCAGTTGCCGTTCGGGCGCAGCGTCATGGTCACGCTGTCGTCGGTCTGATGACGCAGGGCCGTCACTTCGGCGCGAACTTCGCTCAGCGAGTAGGTTGGCGCAAACGATTCCACGTAGCGATCGACGCCATGCGGATAAGCGAGCGTCGCCGCGATACGCGAACTCAGGGCGCGGCGCAGGCCTTGACTGATGAAAGAAGTACGCAGGGCGGTGGCAGACATGACGTAAGCTCCTCGGTTAGTGGACGTATGTTCACCCACGAGAATCGATATGTCAACAATCGTTCACTAAAAATATCTACTTGTTCACTGGCGATTGCTGGTGTTCAGTCAGTGCAAAGCCAGAACGGGGCCAGAACGCGGCCAGAACGCGGCCAGAACACGGATTTACAAGGGGTTTCGCTGTTACCATCACGTTTGTACACCGAGGAACCGTGTGATGAGCGTGCGCAGTCGCCAACCGTCCGGGCCAGAAATTCCGGAATCCGAAGAGGAAGTATTGCCAGCGCGCGGCCAGCGCAAGCAGCGGACCCGCGATGCGCTGATCGATGCCGCGCTGCAGTTGATGAACGAGGGCCGCAGCTTCAACTCCCTGGGTCTGCGCGAGATCACCCGCGTCGCCGGCGTGGTGCCGACCTCGTTCTACCGCCACTTCCGCGATACCCACGAGCTGGGTCTGGTGCTGGTCGAGGAAAGTGCATTGACCCTGCGCCGCATGCTCCGCGAAGCGCGCCGCGCCGGCGCGCCGGTGAAGGACATGATTCGCCGCTCGGTGCAGGTCTATGCGGCCTTCGTGCTGAGCAATCGCCTGCATTTCCTGTTCATCGCCGGCGAGCGCACCGGCGGCTCGCCGGTGATTCGCGGCGCGATCCGCAACGAAGTCGACCAGTTCACTGCCGAACTGACCCAGGACCTGCGTCACCTGGTGATCTTTCCGCAACTGACGCCGGACTCGCTGCAGATGATCTGCAGCCTGGTGGTCAGCACCATGCTCAATGCGGCGACCGACATCCTCGACCTGCCGCCCGGCGACGTGGCGCTGCCGCTCGAAGACAACCTAGTCCACCAGTTGCGGGTGATCTTTCTCGGTGCCCAGCTCTGGCGGGACGAGTGAAGCGCTGCTGACCGCCGGCTAGCCGAAGCGTAGCTTGTAACCGGCGGTCGCCAGATAGCCGGCTTCCAGTTCCAGATCCTCGCGGGTCAGCGGATGACGGTCCAGCCAGCCACTGCGGAACAGCAGTTTCAACTGCTTGCCGCTGGCGCCGAGTTCGAACGGAATGCGCAGCCCCGGCGCGCGCGAGCGATGCAGCACGATCGCCAGCCGGAACAGCACGGCGAGCTTGCCGACCGGTTGCTGCCAGCTCTCGGGCAGATCTTCCAGCGCGCCCTGGGCGAACTTGCCGCGCTGCAGCCGCACCAGGGCGGCGACCAGACGCTGATCGGTCTGCGAGAAGCCGAACAGCTCGGCATTGCGCAGCATGTATTCGCCGTGGCGATGGCTGCCTTCATGAGCGATGACCAGGCCGATCTCATGCAGCAGCGCCGCCCAGCGCAGCAGGCGCGCCGACACTTCGCGATCGAGCTGCCAGGCACCGTGGGCCTGGTCGAGCAGCTTCAGCGCCGTGCGTTCGACCTCACGCGCCTGTGCGCGATCGACGCCGTAGCGGGTCGCCATCCCGTCGACGGAGCGGCTGCGCACGTCGTTGTCGGCGAGCCGGCCGAGCAGGTCGTAGATGACGCCTTCGCGCAGCGCGTGCTCGGAGGTTTCCATGGCCTCGATGCCGAGGCTGTCGAAGACGCCGGCGAGCACCGCCAGGCCACCGGCGAACACCGGCCGGCGGTCCTCGCGCAGGCCGGGGAAATCGATCTTCGCGGTGTTGCCGGTGCGGATCACCAGTTCTACGGTGCGGTTGACCGCGTCGCGGCTGATCTTTTCTTCGGCCCAGCCCTGGCCGCGCGCGACCCGCCAGACCCCACGCACGGTGCCGCTGGCGCCGATCGCGACATCCCAGCCGGCGGCGCGGTACTGGCGTTCGACGAACTCCAGTTCGACGCGTGCAGCCAGCCGCGCTTCCTGCATCCGTGCGCGGGTGATCAGGCCATCAGCGAAATAGCGCTGGGTGTGGGTGACGCAGCCGAGCGCCATGCTTTCCATCAAGCGCGGATCGGCACCCTGGCCGATGATCAACTCGGTGGAACCGCCGCCGATGTCGACCACCAAGCGGCGCGGCTTCGGCTTGCCGAGACCGTGGGTGACGCCGTTGTAGACCAGGCGCGCTTCCTCGACGCCGGAAATCACTTCGATCTCGTGGCCGAGGGCTTTTTCGGCCGCCCGCATGAACCGGCCGCCATCGGCGAGCCGGCGCATGGTGTTGGTGCCGACCACGCGCACCCGCTCGGCCGGGATGCCGCCCAGGCGCTGGCCGAAGCGTTTCAGGCAAGCCAGCGCGCGGCTTTCTGATTCCGCCGTCAGCAGACGATTGGCGTCGAGCCCGGCGGCAAGGCGCACGGCATCGCGCAGGCGATCGACGATCTGCAACTGGCCGCCGCTGTCGCGAGCCACCAGCATGTGGAAGGAATTGGAGCCGAGATCGACCGCCGCAACTTCGCTGGCCGCTGGATTCGCGGCGAGCTTGGTGCGCTCGGCGGCCACCGGGTCAGTGCGAGGCGATGACCGCTGCCAGCAACAGCAGCGACAGCAGCAGCAGGCACAGGTAGGACAGGCCGGCACCGACCCGGCGCAGCGGATGGACCGGTGCCAGGCTCATGCCGATCGCGAAGCTCAGGCGTGCGAACAGGAACACGCCCACCAGTGTGGTCAGTGCCGCATTGGCGCCGGCCTGCAGCTCGTAGCAGAGCGCCAGGATCACGAAGATCGGCACGAACTCGATGGTGTTCGCGTGCGCGCGGATCGCCCGCATCAGCTCGGCATTGCCGCCGTCGCCAAGCGCGATCCGGAACCGGTTGCGCATCAGCGACACGCGCAGCGCCAGCACCAGGATCAGCAGACCGCTGAGCGCAGCACAGGCGGCAGTCACGGGGATTTGCATGGCGGTACCGGGTCGGCGGTCGGGGAGGGGAAAGCCGCCGAACTATAACTGAACTCGGTGGCCGTCCAGACAGTGTTGCTGCCCTGGCCGAGCGCGCAAACTGGTCTTGGAAAGGGCGCTTTTATTGACGCAAGCCCCGGATTCGCCGACCATACCGCCCGCTGCGCGGCTGCTCTTCGCGCACTGCCACGATCCCTAGGAGACACCCTGATGATTTCAGTGCGATGGGGCCTCATTGCCCTCACCGCCGCCCTGACCTGCACCGCCGCAAACGCCGATGGCGACGCTGCTGCGGGCAAGGTCAAGGCTTACACCTGCTACGGTTGCCACGGCATCGTGAACTACACGAACGTGTATCCGAGCTACCACGTGCCGAAGCTGGGTGGCCAGCATCCGGAATACATCGTCGCCGCGCTGAAGGCCTACAAGTCCGGTGAGCGCCCGCACGGCACCATGCACGCCCAGGCGGCCAGCCTCAGCGATCAGGACATGGCCGATATCGCCGCCTGGCTGACCAAGGCCCCCGAAAAGAAGTGAACCCAGAAGTGAGCACGACGATGAACTCCCGTCCCTCGAAGTTGCTGTTCTCGATCGCCGTTGCGCTGCTCGGTCTGTCGGCCGCCAATGTCGCCTCCGCCAACGAAGCCGCTGCCCCGGCTGCTGCCGCTGGCGGCAAGCCCGCCCAGGTTGGCGTCTGCGCTGCCTGCCACGGCGAGAACGGTGTCAGCGCGTCGCCGTTGTTCCCGAACCTTGCCGGCCAGCACCGCAGCTACATCGAAGTGGCCCTGAAGGGCTACAAGAGCGGTGCCCGCAAGAACGCCGTGATGGGCGGCCAGGCGGCTGGCCTCAGCGATGCCGACATCAAGGCGCTGGCGGTCTGGTATTCCAGCCAGAAGCCGGTGCTGTACACGGTCAGCCCCGAAGGCGAAGCCAAGAAGTAAGCGCTTCGGCTGACCCGACCGGCCCCTCGCTTGCGCGACGGGCCGGTTTTTTATTGCCGGTCATCCAGCGCCAGCGCCGAGCAACGGGCAAGAAAAACCCCGCGCGAGGCGGGGTTTTTCGCGAAGCAGGCCGCGCTTATTCGTCGAGGAACGAGCGCAGGTAAGTCCGGGATTTCGCGGAGTGCCACAAGGGCACTCCGCGCCGGACGAACGCCCGGGGTTGGGGCCCCGGGCCGTGCGACCTACTCGTCCAGAAAGCTCCGAAGGTAGTTCGCCCGCGACGGATGACGCAGCTTGCGCAGCGCCTTGGCTTCGATCTGGCGGATGCGCTCGCGGGTGACATCGAACTGCTTGCCGACTTCTTCCAGCGTGTGGTCGGTATTCATGTCGATGCCGAAACGCATGCGCAGGACCTTGGCTTCACGAGGTGTCAGCGAGGCCAGTATCTGATGCGTCGCTTCCGCGAGGCTCTGCGAAGTCGCCGATTCCAGCGGCGACACCGCCGCCGTGTCTTCGATGAAGTCACCCAGATGCGAATCCTCGTCGTCGCCGATCGGGGTTTCCATCGAGATCGGTTCCTTGGCGATCTTGAGGACTTTCCGGACCTTGTCTTCCGGCATTTCCATCTTGATCGCCAGTTCTTCCGGCGTCGGCTCGCGGCCCATCTCCTGCAGCATCGTGCGGCTGATGCGGTTGAGCTTGTTGTTCGTTTCGATCATGTGCACCGGGATGCGGATGGTGCGCGCCTGATCGGCGATCGAACGGGTGATCGCCTGACGAATCCACCAGGTGGCGTAGGTCGAGAACTTGTAGCCGCGCCGGTATTCGAACTTGTCGACCGCCTTCATCAGGCCGATGTTGCCCTCCTGGATCAGGTCCAGGAACTGCAGGCCGCGGTTGGTGTATTTCTTGGC
>JAUXYM010000123.1 GCA_030694365.1 Nevskia sp.
TGAGCCGCGCCAGCGCAGCCGGCGTCGGGGCGATCGTCATCACCGGTTCCTGCGCGGCGAGCAACGAACAGGCGCTGGCTTTCGCACAAGCCCCTCGCAGCGCCGATCAGCCCCGGCTGTACGCCACCGCCGGCCTGCATCCGCATCACGCGGCCGACTGGAGCGCCGCACTCGCCGCCCGCATCGCGATCCTGGCGCAGGCAGCGGAAGTGGTGGCGCTCGGCGAATGCGGGCTCGACTACTTTCGCGATCGGTCGCCGCGCGCGGCCCAGCGTGCCGCGTTCATCGCCCAGCTCGAACTGGCGGCGACGGCCGGCAAGCCGGTGTTCCTGCATCAGCGCGATGCCCATGAAGACTTCGTGGCGATCCTGCGCGACTACCGGCCGCAGCTACGCGACGTTATCGTCCACTGCTTCACCGATACGGCGGCGGCCTGTGCCGATTACCTGCAGCTCGACTGCCACATCGGCCTCACCGGCTGGATCTGCGATGAACGCCGCGGCAGCCACCTGAACGAAGTGGCGCGGATGATTCCCGCCGAGCGCCTGCTGATCGAGACCGACGCGCCCTACCTGCTGCCGCGCAGCTTGCGGCCGAAGCCGAAGGATCGCCGCAACGAACCGGCGTTCCTGCCGGCCGTGCTGGTAGCCGTCGCCGCTGCGCGCGGCGAAGCACCGGCCGATACCGCCGCCCACACCGCCGCCAGCGCGCGCCGGGTGTTCGCCCTCCCCCAATAATTGGGGTCAGATACAGATTAATTCAGATTAATTTGAAATTCCGTCATGCCCGCGAAGGCGGGCATCCAGTTGGGCCATAGCGCGCCGCATCAAAACTGGATTCCCGCCTGCGCGGGAATGACGTGTGTTTGTAGGGATTTCTTGATTAGCAATGAAGCTCAGCCAAGAGCCTTTCTGGTCTCCCCTCTCCCTTCGGGAGAGGGGCTTTTTGCAAATGGGCTGAGCTTGCTTGCTAATCAGGAGGGATTTAAAAAGCGCTTTGGCCACCAGACCTGGCAACTGCCGTCATCAACCATCGCGCCTGCAAACGCTGGCAAGCAGCGCGTCTAAACTGTGCCCCCGCCTCACCCCCTGCCACCATGAATCGAAGCCGTCGCTTGTTCGCCGCCCTCGTCACGGTCTGCGGACTGATGACCGCGTGCAGCAGCACGCCCGTCGTCACGCCAGCCGTGATCGAGCAACCGAGCGGCCCGGTCATTGCGCCGGCCCCGGTGCTGCCGAAGGTGGCGCTGGCCCTGGGCGGCGGTGCGGTCATCGCCCCGGACGTGCACGGCATCAAGGCCGCCGATTTCGAATCCAAGCAGCGGGCGATCCTGGCCGGCGAGAAAGTCGCGCTGGCGGCAGTGCCGGCGATCCGCGCGATCATCGCGGCCAGGACTCACTAGCCCGCGTGCAGCCTGGGCAACAGCAGGCGAAGGCATCCAGCTCGACACCCGATCTGCTGCGGGTGTTGAGCCTGAACATCCAGGTCGGCCTGCGCAGCAGCCAGTACCGCCACTATCTGACTCAGGCCTGGCGGCACCTGCTGCCGTCGCGCGGCGTGCGTGGCGTGCTTGATGAGATCGGTGCACTGGCGACTGGCTATGACCTGGTGGCGCTGCAGGAAGCCGATGCCGGCAGCCTGCGCACGCGGCAGTTGAACCAGGTGGCCTATCTCGCCGAACGTGCCGCGCTGCCGCACTGGCAGGCGGCGGTGAACCGCGATCTGCGGCCGTTCGCGCAGCACTGCCTCGGCGTGATGTCGCGCGATCCGCTGAAGGTGCTGCGCCATCACGCGCTGCCCGGTTTGCTGCCGGGACGCGGCGCGCTCGATGTCGAAGTCAGCCGGCCGGGCTATCGACCTTTGCGTATGGTGGTGGTCCATCTGGCGCTCGGCCGGCGTGATCGCCACCGCCAGCTCGGCTATCTCGGTGCCCTGCTCGAAGACGGCGACGATGCCCTGGTGCTCGGTGATTTCAACTGCGAGCCGCAGGAACTCGACGCCCATCCGTCGCTGCGCCGCGCTGGCCTGAAACCGGTGCATCGCCAACTGACCTATCCGGCTTGGGCGCCGACCCGCTGCATCGACCACGTGCTGGCCACCGAAGGCCTCGAAGTGCAGGCAGCCTGCGTGCTCGGCGCGCGGCTGTCGGACCATCTGCCGGTCGGCCTGAGCCTGCGTCTGCGGCGCGAGGAAACTTCATGATCAGCGACTGGCTGTTGCCGATCGCCAGCCTCGGGCTGACCACCTGGACCGCCGCCCACGCGCTGCTGCACAAGACCAGCGCGGCAGCGGCCTGGGGCTGGATCGGTGCCTGCCTGCTGCTGCCGTTCGCCGGGCCGGCGCTGTACTTCGTGTTCGGCATCAACCGGGTGCTGACCCGCGCGCGCCGCCAGCAGCCGCCACCGCGGATCGGCCTGACGGGTGCCGAGGAAGCCGCCCGCAACCGGCCCGATGCGGTGCCCACCAGCCTCAGCGAAGTGGCGCGCAGCGGCGACGTGATCACCGGCCTGCCGCTGCTCGGCGGCAACCGGCTGGAACTGCTGCACAACGGCGAAGCGGCCTATCCGCGGATGCTGGCGGCGATCGACGCTGCCCGGCAGTCGATCGCGCTGACCTCGTACATCTTCGATCGCGACGAGGCCGGCCAGCCGTTCATCGAGGCGCTGGCGCGGGCGAGCGCGCGCGGTGTCGACGTGCGCTGCCTGCTCGATGGCGTCGGCGAACTGGCCTGGCGGCGCGCCGGCAGCGAGCTGCTGGCGCGCGGCGTGCCGGTGGTGCGCTACAACCCGCTGCGCCTGTGGCCACCGTTCCTGCACGCGAACCTGCGCAATCACCGCAAGCTGCTGCTGGTCGATGGTGCCGTGGCGTTCACCGGCGGCATGAACATCAGCGCCACCCATTACGTCGCCGGCCGCGACAAGCGCCACGCGGCGGCCGATCTGCACGTCGAACTGCGCGGCCCGGTGCTCGCCCAGTTGCAGCAGGTATTCGTCGATGACTGGGCCTATGCCGCTGGCGAAACCTGGTGTCCGCCGCCAGTCGCCCAGGCATCCGCTGACGGCGAGGTGCTGTGCCGGGTGATCACCGACGGCCCGAACGAGGATTTCGGCCATCTGAGCCTGGTGCTGCTCGCCGCGATCGCTGCCGCGCAGACGCACATCCAGATCGTCACGCCGTACTTCGTGCCGCCGGACGAACTGCTGTCGGCGTTGATGTCGGCGGCGGTGCGCGGCGTCGTCGTCGATCTGATCTTGAGTCGCGATCGCAATCACCGGATCACCTGGTACGCGATGCACAAGCTGATTCCGCCGCTGCTCGAGCGCGGCGTGCGCGTACATCTGCAGCCGCCGCCGTTCTGTCATACCAAGCTGTTCGTGGTCGATCGCCGCTATGCGCAGTTCGGCTCGGCGAATCTCGACATGCGTTCGCTGCGGCTGAACTTCGAGATGGTCGTCGAGTGCTACGACCGCCGCTTCGTCGAACAGCTGGCGCGGCATTGCGATGGCCTGAGCGAGCGCGCAACCACCTTGCAGCTCGACCAGGTGCGTCGCCGGCCGACCCTGCTGCGCCTGCGCGACGCGGTCTGTTGGCTGTTCTCGCCGTATCTGTAGCGTCGTAGCGTCGCTCGGCGCGGCGATTGCGGAATATCCGAATAATCCGCATTATGCGGACACACGACGGAGCAAATGATGCAATTCTTCAACAGCACCGAGGTCGCAAAACGGTTTGGTGCCATCGCCCAGGTGGTGCAAACCGAGCCGGTCTGCGTGCAGTCTCATGGACGCCCCCAGATGGTGATGCTGTCACCGGCTGAGTACGAGCGTCTGCGCCGACAGGACCGCAGGGTGTATGCCACGGACGCGCTGCCGGCCAGCCTTCGCGCTGCAATCGCCGCTGCCCAACCCTCAGCGCAGGCAGCAGCCTTCAATGATGAGGCGGAAGGCTGATTGGCCGACTATCCGGTTCCTCTCCCAGGCTTGGTCATCCGCTACACCTTTCTGTGGAAGCGCGAAGCTGATCAGGGCAGAACGGAAGGTCAAAAGCATCGACCTTGCGTGGTCATTCTCTGTGTCGAGGAGATAGACGGCGAGAAGATCGTGACCGTCGCGCCGATCACCCACACACCGCCCTCGAATCGCGATCAGGCCATCGAACTCACTTCGCCTACCCGCCGCCGCCTCGGGCTTGACCAAGAGAAGAATTGGATCATGGCGACCGAGGTGAACAGTTTTTACTGGCCCGAGCCGGACCTCGTGCCAACGGCGAATGGTCGATATGCCTACGGCGAACTACCCGCCGTCGTGTTTCAAGCCCTGAAGGCAAAAATCCTGGCAGCAACGCCAGGGCTCGCTGAGGTTCAGCGCGGCGAATAGCGCATTTTTCCTTCAAATCCCTACAAAACACTCGTCATTCCCGCGCAGGCGGGACCGATTCGCCGGGAGCGAATCGGAGCGCGAGCCTGCGTAGCAGGTTGAGCGCAGGGATGCGCTCAACAATCCAGTTCTGATGCGGCGCGCTACGGCCGAAACTGGATGCCCGCCTGCGCGGGCATGACGGAATTCTATGTGTTCATTTGATTTGCAAACGCTCTAGAAAAAGCCCCGACTGCAGACAGCCGGGGCTTGCTCTGCTCAGCGCAAGCCGATCAGTCGGTGATCGCACCGAGGTTGGCCGGCGACACCAGCTTCGCGTACTTGGCGAGCAGGCCCTTGCTGTACTTCGGTGCCGGCTGCACCCAGGCGGCGAGACGCTTGGCGATCTCGGCGTTGTCGACATTCAGCTGCAGCAACTGCTGGTGGGCGTCGATGGTGATCGAGTCACCCTCGTTGACCAGGGCGATGACGCCGCCGACGAAAGCTTCCGGTGCCACGTGGCCGACCACCATGCCCCAGGTGCCGCCGCTGAAACGGCCATCAGTGATCAGGCCGACGGTTTCGCCGAAGCCTTTGCCGATCAGCGCCGACGTCGGCGTCAGCATTTCGCGCATGCCCGGGCCGCCCTTCGGACCTTCGTAGCGGATCACCAGCACGTCGCCGTGGTTGATGCTGTCGGCCATGATCGCGGTCATCGCCAGCTCTTCGGAATCGAACACGCGCGCCGGGCCGGTGATCACCGGATTCTTCAGGCCGGTGATCTTGGCAACCGCGCCATCGGGGGCCAGGTTGCCTTTCAGGATCGCCAGATGGCCCTGCTTGTACATCGGCTGGTCGAAGGCGCGGATCACCTGCCCATATGGTTGATCTGGGGCGCGCGGCTGGGCCGGCACGTCCTTCAGCACTTCGGCGATGGTCTGGCCGGTGATGGTGATGCAGTCTCCATGCAGCAGGCCGGCTTCGAGCAGGATCTTCATCACCTGCGGAATGCCGCCAGCCTTGTGCAGATCGGTCGCCACGTACTGGCCGCTCGGCTTCAGATCACAAAGCACGGGGGTGACCAGGCGCACGCGCTCGAAGTCGTCGAGCGTCCACTCGACACCGGCAGCGTTGGCGATGGCCAGGAAATGCAGCACCGCGTTGGTCGAACCGCCGGTGGCCATGACCACGGCGATGGCGTTCTCGATCGACTTGCGGGTGACGATGTCGCGCGGCTTCAGATCCCGGCGGATCGCCTCGACGAGTGCTTCGGCCGAGCGGGCCACGGAGTCGCCTTTCTCGGCGTCCGGATTGGCTTCGGTCGACGAATACGGCAGCGACATGCCCAGCGCTTCCATCGCGCTGGACATGGTGTTCGCGGTGTACATGCCGCCGCAGGCACCGAAGCTCGGGCAGGCGTTCTTCTCGATGCCGTCGAGGTCTTCCTTGCTGATCTTGCCGGCGCCGTAGGCCCCGACCGCTTCGAACGAGGAGACGATGGTCAGCGCAACACCTTTCCAGGTGCCGGCCTTGATGGTGCCGCCGTAGCAGAAGATCGCCGGCGCATTGACGCGCAGCATGCCGATCATCGCGCCCGGCATGTTCTTGTCGCAGCCACCGATCGCCAGCACGCCGTCCATGCTCTGCGACTGCACCGAGGTCTCGATGGCATCGGCGATCACTTCCCGCGACACCAGCGAATACTTCATGCCCTCGGTGCCCATGCCGATGCCGTCGGTGACGGTCGGAAAGCCGAAGATCTGCGGCATCGCGCCAGCCGCTTTCAGCGCGCCTTCGGCCCGGGTCGCCAGGCTGCCGATGCCGGCGTTGCAGGGGTTCATCGTCGAATGGCCGCTGGCGATGCCGACGATCGGTTTCTCGAAATCACCGTCCTTGAAGCCGACGGCACGCAGCATCGCGCGATTCGGGCTGCGGTTTAAGCCGGCGGTGATCGCCTGGCTGCGCTTGTTCAGGATTTCGGTCATGGCTCGGA